>CAZIJU010000038.1:0-29587 GCA_964539745.1 uncultured Burkholderiaceae bacterium
CGACCATCTCGACGATCATCTCGACGAAGGCCTGGAAGCGGCCCGGCACGCCCGACGTGACGCGCCGCGCGACCGCGTACAGCGTCAGCAGCGTCAGCGTCAGGCAGACGACCGAGAAAAACAGCGTGTCGAGGTTGATGACCGAGAAGTCGACGATGAACTTCTGCTTGTCGGTCGCGTTGTGCGTCAGGTGATGGACGATGTATTCGGTGGCGGTGGGTGCCTGGCTCGTGGCCATTTTTCGTCCCGTCGTTCAGCGCCAGACAAAGGCGATCAGATAGCTTTTCAGAGCAGCGATGACCGCGACGATCAGCGCCAGCCAAACCACGTCCCGGTAGCTCCAGGCGATCAGCGCCAGAAGCGCGACCGTCGAACCCACCTTGACGAACTCGCCTACGAAAAACGTGGCTGCGCTGGTCCCTTGCGGGCGCCGGCCGGCGATCGCCAGCCGCAGCGCGAACATCGCGTTCGGAACGAAACAAGCGGCCCCGCCCAGCAATGCCGAGATCGCGGCCGCGCTCCCCCCCAGAGGCCACGCCACCAGCGAAACGACCGCAGTCGCCAGTACCTGCAGGCCGACGATCCGGAACATGCTCGTTCGCTCCGAACGCTCGACGCTGTTGCCGTCGAACGCACCGGCTTCTGCGTCGCGCCGCCCTGCGTCGCTTCGTTTTCCGTAAAGCCGCGGGATTTTAAAGGGGCCGGTCAGGCCCGGTCAAATTGCGCGGGACTTCGATTCGCCCGGCGCGCTGTCTATTTCTTTAGGCGCTCGACGATGCCGTCGAGTTGGTCGAGCGAGGAGAAGCGGATCTCGATCCTGCCCTTGCCCTTGCCATCGGCGTGCAGGCGAACCACCGCGCCGAGTACATCGGCGAGTTCCTCTTCGAGCCGCTCGATGTCGCGGCTGCGCGACGCGGACTTCGCCGTCTTGCCCTTGCGTTCGCCCTGCTGCGCACGCGCGACCAGTGCTTCGGCCTCGCGCACGCTCAACCCCTTGACGACGATCTGGTGCCCCAGCCGGACTTGAGTGGCCGCATCGACGGCGAGCAGCGCGCGCGCATGCCCCATGTCGAGCTGACCGCCCATCAGCATTTCCTGCACCGGTGCGGCAAG
The DNA here is from genome assembly GCA_964539745.1 of uncultured Burkholderiaceae bacterium. Taxonomy (GTDB): domain Bacteria; phylum Pseudomonadota; class Gammaproteobacteria; order Burkholderiales; family Burkholderiaceae_F; genus DSNY01. Next base: position 1,114 of record CAZIJU010000038.1, read on the forward strand.
GTTGAGCAGGCGCAGCAGGTTCGACGTCGCGCTGCGCGAGCGGCCGATCGCCTGCGCGGCCTGTTCGTGAGTGAAGTCGAACTCGCGGATCAACCGCTGCACGCCCTGGGCTTCTTCGAGCGGGTTCAGGTCCTCGCGTTGGATGTTCTCGATCAGCGCCATCGCGAGCGCCGCCTCGTCGGGCACGTCCTTGACGAGCACCGGCACTTCGTCGAGTCCGGCCATCTGAGCGGCGCGAAAGCGGCGCTCGCCGGCGATGATCTCGTACTGGTCGGCGCCGACCGGGCGCACGAGGATCGGCTGCATCACGCCCTGCGCCCGGATCGAGTCGGCGAGTTCGGCGAGCGCCTCGGCGTTCATCTTCGTGCGCGGCTGATATCGGCCCGCGCGCAGCTTCGCCAGCGGCAAACGGGTCGGCGCGCCGCTGGGCGCGGCCTCGGGCTCGCCGCCGAGCAGCGCGTCGAGGCCACGGCCCAGTCCGCGCACTTTCTTCATCACCACGTGTTCCCCGCGTCCGTCATAGCGTCTTCACGCGTTCGATCATCTCGGCGCCGAACGACAGGTACGCCTGCGCACCGCGCGAGCTGCGGTCGTAGGCCACACCCGGCAGGCCGTAGCTCGGCGCCTCGGCCAGCCGCACGTTGCGCGGGATGATCGTCCTGAACACCTTGTCGCCGAAGTGTCCCTCGAGCTGGTCCGACACCTGCTGCTGCAGCGTCATGCGCGGGTCGAACATCACGCGCAGCAGCCCGATGATTTTCAGATCGGGATTCAGGTTCGCGTGGACGCGCTTGATCGTGTTGACCAGATCGGTCAGACCTTCGAGCGCGAAATATTCGCACTGCATCGGGATCACGACACCGTGCGCGGCGCACAGGCCGTTCAAGGTCAGTAGCGACAACGACGGCGGACAGTCGATCAGCACGAAGTCGTAGTCGTCGGCGACCGGCACGAGCGCGGTCTTCAGCCGCGTCTCGCGATCTTCCAGATCGACCAGTTCGACCTCCGCACCGGCCAGATCGCGGTTGGCGCCGAGCACGTCGTAGCCGCCGGCGTCGGACTTCGCGCGCGCCTGCGCGACGGTCGCCAGCCCGAGCAGCACTTGATAGACGGAGCGTGCGAGCGATCGCTTGTCGACCCCGCTGCCCATCGTCGCGTTGCCCTGCGGGTCGAGATCGATCAGCAGCACGCGCTGCCCCTGCGCGGCCAGGCCCGCCGCCAAGTTGACGCTCGTCGTCGTCTTGCCGACGCCGCCTTTCTGGTTGGCGATGCAGAAGATGCGCGCCACGGCTCACCCCGTCGCAAGGTCGCGATCGGCGGCGCGCTGCGGCACGCCGCATCGTGCGCGATGAGCCTGCGGCCTTCTCATTGCGCGAGCTTGATGCCAAAGCCGATGAGGAACACGCCCGCCGAGCGCTCGAGCCAGCGCGCGGCCTTGCGATGCGTTGGCGCCTCGACCGTCTGCGCGAAGGCGGCGAGCAGTGCGAACGTTCCGCGCCCCGGCAACATCAGGATGACCACAACCGCAGCGACGAACGCCCAGTCATCGGCAATGCCCAGCATCATCGGGTTTCGAGAATGATCAAATGCCGCTGACCGTCCAGCAGCGGGACGCGAAGTTTAACCGTGCGCTGCACGCGGACATCCGCCGGCAGCGCAGCGATCTCGGACTCGGGCACCGCACCCTTCATCGCGAACCACACACCGCCGGGCGCCTGCAGGTGGCGCGTGCGAGCGACGAGTTCGGACAGCGAGGCGAACGCGCGCGCGACGATGACATCGAAGCGCTCGGCGGGCTGCCACGTCTCGACGCGTCCGTGCACGATTTCAACGTTGGCGAGCCGCAGTTCCGCGCGCACCTGCTGCAGAAACGCGACCTTCTTCCTGACCTTGTCGATCAGCCAGAAGCGCCAATGCGGGCGGGCGATCGCCAGCGGGATTCCGGGCAGACCGCCGCCGGCGCCCACGTCGAGCACGCGCAACGGCCGCGCACCGGCGAACGCGTCGGCCTGTGGGACGATCGCAAGCGAGTCGAGCAAATGCCGCGGGACGACGTCTTCGGGCCGATCGATCGCGGTGAGGTTGTGGACGGCGTTCCATTTGAGCAGCAGCGCCGCAAAACGCCCGAACTGCTCGGTCTGCGCGCGCGACAGCTCGACCGCGAGCTGCGCGGCGCCGGAGGCAACGGCCTGTGCGACCGCGTCGGCGTCACGCGGCGAGCTTGCCCGCGTCACGTTTGCCGAGCCGCTTCAGGTGAACGAGCAGCAGCGAGATCGCCGCCGGCGTGACGCCGGAGATGCGCGCCGCCTGGCCGACCGTCTCCGGACGATGGGCTTTGAGCTTCTGACGGACCTCGATCGACAGTCCACGCACGGCGTCGTAGTCGATCGTTGCGGGGATGCGCGTCGTTTCGCTCGATTCGTGCTTGGCGACTTCTTCTTCCTGGCGCGCGATGTAGCCGGCGTACTTAACGGCAATCTCCACCTGCTCGGCCACCTGTGGCTCGTCGACGCCGGGCCCGCCGAGCAGCTCGCCGTCGGTGCGGCGCAGCGTAACCAGATCAGTGTAGGTGACGCCGGGTCGCCGCAATAGGTCGGCGAGCGTGTACTCACGCTCGATCGCCTTTCCGAGGACCCTGATTGCTTCGGCCTCTTCAAGTATGCGAGGGTTTACCCACGTCGACTTCAAGCGCTCGATTTCGCGCCCGACGGCGTCGCGCTTGCGGCAGAACGCAGACCAGCGCGCATCATCGACGCAGCCGAGTGCGCGGCCGATTTCGGTCAGGCGCAGGTCGGCGTTGTCCTCGCGCAGACTGAGGCGATATTCGGCACGAGACGTGAACATCCGATATGGCTCGCTCACACCGGACGTGATCAGATCGTCGACCAGCACGCCGAGATAGGCTTGATCGCGGCGCGGGCACCACGATTCGCGCTGCTGAACCTTGAGCGCGGCATTGATGCCGGCCAGCAGCCCCTGCGCGGCGGCTTCTTCGTAGCCGGTCGTACCGTTGATTTGGCCGGCGAAGAACAGGCCCTCGATCGCCTTCGTTTCAAGCGACGACTTCAGCGCACGCGGATCGTAGTAGTCGTACTCGATCGCATAGCCCGGCCGCAGGATGTGCGCGTTTTCCAGCCCCTTCATTGAGCGCACGATCTGAAGCTGGACGTCGAACGGCAGCGACGTCGAGATACCGTTCGGATAGAACTCGTTGGTTGTCAGCCCTTCCGGTTCGAGAAAGATCTGGTGGCTCGGTTTGTCGGCGAACCGGTGGATCTTGTCTTCGATCGACGGGCAATAGCGCGGTCCCACCCCTTCGATGACGCCGGCGTACAGCGGACTGCGATCCAGATTGGCGCGGATGATTTCGTGCGTGCGCGCGTTCGTATGCGTGACCCAGCACGGGACCTGCCGCGGGTGCTGGTCGGCGCGGCCGAGGAACGAAAACACCGGAACCGGGTCGAGGTCGCCCGGCTGCTCCTCGCACCGCGCAAAGTCGATCGTCCGTCCGTCGATCCGTGGTGGCGTGCCGGTCTTGAGCCGACCTTGCGGCAACTTGAGTTCTTTCAGGCGTGCAGCGAGCGAGATCGCCGGCGGATCGCCTGCACGGCCTGCCGCATAGTGCTGCAACCCGATGTGGATCAAGCCGTTGAGGAACGTGCCCGCGGTCAGGACCACCGCGCGCGCGCGAAAGCGAATGCCGGACTGCGTGACCGCGCCGACCACCCGCTCGCCTTCGAGCAGCAGATCATCGACCGGCTGCTGGAACAGCCAGAGGTTGGGTTGGTTCTCGAGCCGGGTCCGGATCGCACGTTTGTACAGAAGCCGATCGGCCTGCGCCCGCGTCGCGCGCACCGCCGGCCCCTTGGACCGGTTGAGAATGCGAAATTGAATCCCTGCCTCGTCGGTGGCGCTGGCCATCGCGCCGCCGAGGGCGTCGACCTCCTTGACCAAATGCCCCTTGCCGATGCCGCCGATCGAGGGGTTGCACGACATCTGGCCGAGCGTTTCGATGTTGTGCGTCAGAAGGAGCGTGCGGCACCCCATGCGGGCGGCGGCCAGGCAGGCTTCGGTTCCGGCGTGACCGCCACCGACGACGATCACGTCGAATTCGGTCGGATAGTCCATGGCTGGAATCGTCGGGCGCAGTGAGCGAAACGGTACGAAGGGCGCGCAGTATACGTTTCCTATGCGTTGCGCAAAGGGCCGGCATCGCGGTTTCACGTGGAACACCGTCGACCGACGTTCCACGTGAAACAGGCGCGCCGAAGGTCCGGCCGGCCTGCACGCCGGCGCCCCGCGTGAGGCGCTAGCGCCCGAACTGCGGCTGCAACAAGGTGCCGCGCACGCGGACGCTGATGGGCGCCTGGACTCGCTGGGCGCCGAGATCGACGCGCAAGGCGCCGCTCAGCGTGAGGTCAGGCGCGACGCGAATCTCGCCACGAGTGGCCATGGCACCGGCGCGACCCCGGATGTCGGTAACTGTCAGGCCCGCGCGACTAAGAACGGCCGCTGCGTCGAGTTCGCTGAAGCGCGTGATGCCGCCGCCGGTGACGCCCGACGCGCCGCCTCGCGTCGCCGCATAGCCGAGATTGATGCCGTTCAGCGTGCCCCAACGCACTTGAAGCGGGCCGGCCGCGACGGTCTGGTCGATCGCCTGCGACAGCGTGTCGCCGCGGCCAGCGACGAGCAGGCTGAGCACCGCAGTTCCGTGCATCGGCGCAGCAGACTGACCCTTCGGCCGTTCCTCGGTCGGCTTGCCGGCGAACTGCAGCAAGACCGACTCGAGGCCGAGGTTCGGCGCACGCGCCGTTCCCGTGACAACCCATTCGACGTCACGCGCTGCGACGACGAGACCCTGGACCACGCCGAATGCACCGCTGAGGCTGTAGGACTCGACTTCGATCAGATTCGGACGAACGCGGCCGTTCGCCACGACTTCGCTCCACCGCGCCGAAACTCCTGCCGGCAAAGCCCAGTTTGTCGCGTCGAGCTGGAAACGGACCGTCTCGCCCCAGTCATCGTCGGTGCCAAGGGAAACGGTGAGCCTCATTCCCCCTTCGCTGCCGATCTCGGCCAGCGTGACCGGCGCAAACCGCCCGTCCGCTCCGCGCCTTGCCAGCAATTCGTATCGAGCCGGCAGCAAGGGCATGTCCGCGAACTCGATCGACTCGAAGCGAATCGTCGAAACGGTCGGCGGAATCGCAGTACCCGCCGTGCCAAGCGACCGCAACAACGCGAGGGCTTGTTGAGCATCGAGCTTCAGCGGCGCGACCGCGGCCTCGCCCCAGATCCAGTTGCCGCCGCGCAGCGCGCGCCATGCATCGTTCCAGTTGAAGTGCAGCGAAACCTCCGGAAGCCGGTAGGCGCCGCCAACGTCGATGCGTTGGACGACCAGCCGCGGTGTCGGTGCGAAGCGGAACTCGGTTCCCTCGACCCGTACCTGCTGCCCGAACCCGCGCGTCAGGCGCGCCGCGATGCCCGCAGCCGAAACATCATCGCGAAGCGGCAGCAGTGCGAGGTACGCGTAATACGCGGCTGCACCGAGAATGCCGACGACGACGAGTCGCTTGAACCAGATGCCGAGCCAGTACCGATCGAAGACCAGCCGCCGGCGCGGAGCGTCGTCGTCTTCGTCGGCGCGCGCACGCACCTCCTGCAGGTCCAAGCGGTCCGGGACGTTGACCGTCGTGATCGCGAAGTCGGTCGCTCGTGTCGGCTCCCACACCTGCGCAGTGTCGACTGGACGCTTGCTTGACTGTGAGCGCACACTGGCTCCCATTTCTCAGATCCTGCCTCGCGCCTGCGCACCGGAGTCGACGGCGCGCATCGACTCGCGGGAGCCCTGATCGCCGGGCGCGCTGGGTCGGCGCATGCCCGGCCCCGCGATCGGACCGCGCTGCGACCCGTACCGCGACCGTCTCCGAACGGCAGTCATCATCGAGGCAGCGCCGCACGTCCGTCAATTCGCATCGCGCTTCATGCGCGCATTCGCGCGATGCGCACACCACGCCGCCGCCGATTTGGCGACGTCGTCGATCGACGCATCGATTTTATCGACGACATCCGCGCGCCTGCACTCGCAAAGGGCCGGGCCCCACGCTGCTATTTGAACGATCCCGGCGCGCTAGCATTCGTCCGCGATCACAAAACGGAGAACAACAGAGATGGCCGAAGCCGACCGCTTCAAGCTCACTTATTCGACGATGTTCAACCCGCCCGCCGCGCTGCACCAGCGCTTCGACGCGGCCCTCGCACGCGCAAGGCAGTCGCTCGGGCGCGATTACCCGCTGTGGATCGACGGCCACGCCCACGTGACCAAGCGCAGCTTCGAAGTCCGCTCGCCCATCGCCCGCGACTGGCTCATCGGTCGCTTCGCCGCTGCAACGCAGTCCGATGTCGACGCCGCCGTGCGCGCCGCGCGGAACGCGTTCCCCGCGTGGGCCGCGACACCGTGGCGCGAGCGCGTTTCGCAGCTTCGGCGAGTCGCTGCCTTGATCGAGGAGCGCGTGTACGACATCGCCGCCGCGGTCGCGCTCGAGGTGGGCAAGAACCGCATGGAAGCGCTCGGCGAGGTGCAGGAAACCGCCGATCTGTTCGCGTGGTACTGCGATCAGATGGAGGCCAATGACGGTTTCGCGCGCGAGCTGCCGAACGACCCGCTCGAGGGCTGGGTGAGCCGCAACCGCACCGTGCTCAAGCCATATGGCGTCTGGGCGGTGATCGCGCCGTTCAACTTCCCGTACGCGCTCGCCGGCGGCCCCGTCGCCGCGGCGCTCGCGACCGGCAACACGGTCGTTTTCAAGACCGCCAGCGACACGGCGTGGAGCGGCTGGCTGCTGCTCGAAGTGCTGCGAGACGCGGGCCTGCCGGCCGGCGTGGTGAACTACGTGAGCGGCAGCGGCGGCGAGGCAGGTGCCGCGCTGGTCGACCACCCCGGCATCGCCGGAATCACCTTCACCGGCTCCTACGATGTCGGCATGGCGATCCTGCGCAAGTTCGCGAATGGGCGCTGGCCACGCCCTTGCATCGCCGAAATGGGCGGCAAGAACGCAGCGATCGTCAGCCGTCATGCCGACCTCGAGCGTGCCGCTACCGGCATCGTGCGCTCCGCGTTCGGCCTGCAGGGGCAGAAGTGCTCGGCGTGTTCACGTGTGTACGTGGAGAAGCCGGTCGCGGCAGCGCTGCGCGAACGGCTGGTCGAACTGACGCGCAAGATCGCGATCGGCGACCCGACCCAGCAGGCCTACTGGCTCGGGCCGGTGATCAACGCCGCGGCTTACGAGCGCTACGAGCGATGCGCCGCCAACCTGCGCGAACACGGCACGATTTTTACCGGCGGTGAATTGCTGAAGGAAGGGGAGCTCGCGCGCGGCTACTTCGTCTCGCCAACGGTAGCGACGGCGCCGCTCGACTACCGGCTGTGGCGGGAGGAGAAATTCCTTCCGCTCGTGCTCATCGGCGAAGTCGATTCGATCGATCAGGCGATCGACCTGGCGAACGCGTCGGACTACGGCTTGACCGCGGGCTTCTACGGCGCACGCGACGAGATCCCGCACTTTCTCCGCCGCATCGAAGCCGGCGTTACCTACGTCAATCGGCCACAAGGCGCGACCACGGGCGCATGGCCGGGCTATCAGCCGTTCGGCGGCTGGAAGGCGAGCGGAACGACCGGCAAGGCGATCGGATCCTTCTGGTATCTGCCGCAGTACCTGCGCGAACAGTCGCAGACGATCGTCGACTGAGCGGCACGTGCGCTTGCGAATCAGCTGAGCATGTAGGCGGCGGCGCCGGTGGCGATCAGCCGGTCGGCGTCGTCGACCAGACGCATCTGCGCGGTGCCGACGCGCCCGCCCAGGCGCAACACCTCGGCGCTCGCGGTGAAATGCACGCCGGTACCGGGCCGCAGATAGTCGATGCGCAAGTCGATCGTACCCAGCCGCGCGAACCGCTGCATCACCTGATCGCTCGTCTCATCGGCGTGTTTCTCGGCGAGCGCGACCATCATCGCCAGCCCCGCCATCGCATCGAGCGTTGCCGAGATCACGCCACCGTGCAGTCGGCCGTACAGGAAGTGACCGACCAGTTCCGGGCGCATCTCGATCCGAAGCTGCGGTCCGTCTGGGCCGAGCCGCAGCACCTTCAGCCCGAGGGTGCGGTTGAAGCTGATTCGCTGCTCGAACAGCTCGGTCAGCGCCGCTTCGAGCTTGCGCTGTTCGGCGGCGCTGCGGCGCGGGGACGGAGCTGCAGATGTCACGCGACTCGGTCTCGGCGCAGCGCGGAAGGCTGCTCCCGCGTGCCGCGCTACAAGGCCTTGCGGATCGCGTGGCCGATCTCGCCGACGATGCCGCGACGAAACGCCAGCACGCACACGACGAAGATCACGCCCTGCACGACGGTCACCCACGCGCCGAGCTGCGCGAGGTAGTTCTGCATCGTGATGATCACCGCAGCACCGACCACAGGGCCGAAGATCGTCCCCAGTCCGCCGACCAGCGTCATCAGCACGACTTCGCCCGACATCGTCCAGTGCACGTCGGTCAGCGATGCGAGCTGGAACACGAGCGACTTCGTTCCGCCGGCCAGCCCCGCCAGTGTGGCCGACAGCACGAAGGCGAGTAGCTTGTAGCGATCGACGTGGTAGCCGAGCGAAATCGCCCGGCTTTCGTTCTCGCGGATCGCCTTCAGCACCTGGCCGAACGGCGAATGAACGATCCGGTAGATCAGAAGGAAGCCGCCGACGAAGATCGAGAACACGAGCGCGTACATCGCCCAGACGTTCGTCAGGTCGATCAAACCGAACAGCTTGCCCCGCGGCACCCCCTGGATGCCGTCCTCGCCGCCGGTGAAAGGTGCCTGCAGGCAGAAGAAGAACACCATCTGCGCCAGCGCCAGCGTGATCATCGCGAAATAGATGCCCTGGCGCCGGATCGCCAGCAGCCCGGTCAGCACGCCCAGCGCGCAGGCACTCGCGGTCCCGAACAAAATCGCCAGCTCCGGCGTGAATCCCCACACCTTCGCTGCGTGTGCGGTCGCGTAGCCGGCCATGCCGAAGAACATCGCGTGCCCGAACGACAGCAGCCCGACGTACCCGATCAGCAGGTTGAACGCGCACGCGAACAGCGCGAAGCACATCACCTTCATCAGGAACACCGGGTAGACCACCAGCGGAGCGAGCAGGAAGACGCCTGCCATCGCCAGAAAGGCGATCTGCTGATGGCGCAGCACGCCGGTGGTGCGAGCGATCGGAAGTTGCGCTGCGTTGCTCGTCATTTGGCACCTACTTCTGCGTGCCGAACAGCCCCGCGGGCCGGATCAGCAGCACGATCGCCATGATGATGAAGATGACCGTGTTCGACGCTTCGGGATAAAACACCTTGGTCAAACCCTCGATCAGCCCGAGGCCGAAGCCGGTGACGATCGCGCCCATGATCGAGCCCATGCCGCCGATCACGACGACTGCAAACACGACGATGATCAGATCCGCGCCCATCTGCGGGCTGACCTGGTAGATCGGCGCGGCCATCACGCCGGCGAGCGCCGCGAGCGCCACGCCGAAACCGTAGGTCAGCGTGATCATGCGCGGCACGTTGATGCCGAACGCCTGCACCAGCGCCGGATTTTCGGTCGCGGCGCGCAGATAGCTGCCGAGCTTGGTTCGCTCGATCACGTACCAGGTGCCCAGACAAATCACGAGCGACGCGGCGATGACCCAGGCGCGGTAATTGGGCAGGAACATGAAGCCGAGGTTGCGGCTGCCCGTCAGCTGCTCCGGGATCGGATACGGCAGCCCGGACGAGCCGTATTCATTGCGGAAGATGCCCTGGATGATCAGCGCCAGACCGAAGGTCAGCAGCAGCCCGTACAGATGGTCCAGCTTGTACAGACGCGCGAGCATCGTGCGCTCGATGATCACCCCGGTGGCGCCGACCAGCATCGGCGCGATCGCCAGCGACCACCAGTAGCCGAGGCCAAGCTTGTTCAGCAGCAGGTACGCGCAGAACGCACCCAGCATGTACTGGGCGCCATGCGTGAAATTGATGATGTTCAGCAGCCCGAAGATCACCGCCAGGCCAAGCGACAGCAGCGCGTAGAACGACCCGTTGATCAGGCCGATCAGCAGTTGCCCGAACAGGGCCTGGGTCGGGACGCCGAAGATTTCCATACGGGATCGACCGCCGGCGTTGTCACCGGACGAGCCGGTGACAACGCCGACAACGGCCACGTCTGGCTACTTAACCAAGGGACAACCGCCCTCGTTCAGCGGACGGAACGCCTGCTCGGCCGGGATCGTCGCGCGGATCTTGTACAGATCCCACGGGCCCTTGGACTCGGCGGGCTTCTTCACTTCCACCAGATACGCCGGATGGATCTTGCGCCCGTCGGCGCGGATGTACCCCTTGCCAAACAGCGGGTCGTCGGTCGGCATCTTCTTCATCTGCGCGATCACCTTGGTGCCGTCGTCGGCCTTGATCGCCTCGACTGCTTTCAGGTAGTGCAGCACCGCCGAGTAGACGCCAGCGTGGATCATCGTCGGATAGTTGTTGCGCGGCGCACGCTCCGAAAAGCGCTTGGCGAATGCGCGGGTCGCGTCGTTCAGGTCCCAGTAGAACGTCTCGGTGAAGATCAGCCCCTGCGCGATCGGCAGGCCGAGCGCCTTGACGTCCGTCAGGAACACGAGCAACCCGGCCAGGTTCTGCCCGCCCTTGACGATGCCGAACTCGGCGGCCTGCTTGATCGAATTGATCGTGTCGCCGCCGGCGTTGGCCAGGCCGATGATCTTGGCCTTCGACGCCTGCGCCTGCAGCAGGAACGACGAGAAGTCCTGCGTGTTCAGCGGGTGCCGCACTTTGCCGAGCACCTTGCCGCCGCTTTTCAGCACGACGGCCTCGGTGTCGCGCTCCAGCGCATGACCGAAGGCGTAGTCGGCGGTCAGGAAGAACCACGTGTCGCCGCCGGTCTTGACGATCGCGTTGCCGGTGCCGTTGGCGAGCATCCAGGTGTCGTAGGTCCAGTGGATCGTGTTCGGCGAGCACGCCTTGCCCGTCAGATCCGACGTTGCCGCGCCCGACACGAGAAACGCCTTGCCCTTTTCGCGCGTGATCTGGTTGACCGCCAGCGCGACCGACGATGTCGGCACGTCGACGATCACGTCCACCTTGTCGGTGTCGTACCACGTGCGCGCGATCGTCGAGCCGACGTCGGGCTTGTTCTGGTGGTCGGCCGAGACGATCTCGACCTTCATGCCCTTCTTCGCCGCACCGAAGTCCTCGACCGCAAGCTGCGCGGCAACGACCGAACCCTGTCCGGTCAGGTCGGCATACAGGCTGGACATGTCGTTCAGCACGCCGATCTTGATCACCCCGTCGGAGATCTGCGCGGCCGCTGTGCCGGCGACCAACGCGAACGCTGCACCGACCAGCGCCGAAATCACCTTCCGTTTCATCACACCCTCCTTCTCATCCGGCTTTCGCCAAAAAAAACCGCGCGTCGTCAGACGCCCAAGTACTCGTGCAACAGGTCCCGCTTGTTCTCCAGTTCGCCGGCGGCGAAGCTTTCGACGATGCGGCCGTGCTCCATCACGTAGAAGCGGTCAGCCAGCGGCGCGGCGAAGCGGAAGTTCTGCTCGACCATCACGATCGTGAACCCTTTTTCGCGCAGCATCCGAATCGTACGCGCCAGCGCCTGCACGATCACCGGCGCGAGCCCCTCCGAGATCTCGTCCAGCAACAGCAGCTTCGCACCGGTGCGCAGGATGCGCGCGACCGCGAGCATCTGCTGCTCGCCGCCCGACAGCCGCATGCCGGGGCTGGCGCGCCGCTCCTTCAGATTCGGGAACATCGCGTAGATCTCGTCGAGCGACATCCCGCCGCTGGCCACCGCCGGCGGCAGCAGCAGGTTCTCCTCGCACGTCAGGCTGGCGAAGATGCCGCGCTCCTCGGGGCAGTAGCCGATGCCGAGCTGCGCGATCTTGTGCGCCGGAAGCAAAATCGTCTCCACGCCGTTGACCATAATCGAGCCGCTGCGGCGACCGACCAACCCCAGGATGGCCTTCAGCGTGGTCGTGCGGCCTGCACCGTTGCGCCCGAGCAGCGTCACCACCTCGCCGCGGTTCACGGTCAGATCCACGCCGTGCAGGATGTGCGACTCGCCGTAGAAGGCGTGCACGTCCGTCAGGCGCAGGTATTCGACGCCCTTATCCATGCGCGCCCTGAAGCTCGACCTCGCTGCTGCCCATGTACGCCTCGAGCACCTGCGGGTTCTTCGAAACCGCCGCGTACGGACCCTCGGCGATGACCTGACCGCGCGACAGCACGGTGATCGTGTCGGCGATCTTTTCGACGACGTTCATGTTGTGCTCGACCATCAGGATCGTGCGGTTGGCGGCGACCTTCTTGATCAGTTGCGTCACGCGCTCGACGTCCTCGTGCCCCATTCCCTGCGTCGGCTCGTCGAGCAGCATCAGCTCCGGGTCCATCGCCAGCGTGGTGGCGATTTCCAGCGCACGCTTGCGGCCATAGGGCAGCTCGACCGTCACGTCATCGGCGAACTCGCCCAGCCCCACCGTGTCGAGCAGCTCGAGCGCGCGTCCGTTCAGCGCGTCGAGCACGCGCTCCGACTCCCAGAAGCGGAACGTCTTGTCGGTCTTGGCGAGCAGCGCGACACGCACGTTCTCGAGCACGGTGAGGTGCGGAAACGTCGCCGAGATCTGGAACGATCGGATGATGCCGCGCCGCGCGATCTGCGCGGGTTTTTCCAGCGTGATGTCCTGGCCGTTGAACAGGATCTTGCCGCTCGTCGGGATCAGGAACTTGGTCAGCAGGTTGAAGCAGGTCGTCTTGCCCGCACCGTTCGGCCCGATCAGCGCGTGGATCGTCCCGCGCACGACCTTCAGGTTGACGTCGTTGACCGCGACGAAGCCCTTGAACTCCTTCGTCAGCGACTGCGTTTCGATGATGACGTCGCTCGCGCTCACGCGCAGCCCTCCGTCGCGCGCGGCACGAGCGCGTTTCGCCGCGGCACGCCGAGCCGGCGCGCGTGCGCGCGTCGAACCAACCGCGCCGGCGTGATCCGTGGTTTGGACACCAAGAGCTGTCTCCTCTTACCCGACTGCGGCGGCGTCGTGAACTCCGCCGGCGCCGAGCTTGTGTTTGTCGTGCGCCCGGCGGCGCGACTTTAACGCAGCCGTGTCGACTTGTCCCGTCCGGGCCGACCCGGTGCGTCGCGCGATTGGCGTGAATTCACAACACGAAACGACGCGTGGGTTCTGGTCGAATCGGCCGGCTGCCGAACGTGCCGACGCTGCCGCGCATCGGCACGCACACCGCCGAGGCTCGCTACACGATCCGGCCGACGATCGGCGCCCGCGCGCGACCGCGCCCTCGCCGACGAAACTCGGCGCCGCGGCCAACGCCGTCAGTCGCTCGATGCGATGCGGCGCGAGATGCGTGACCGGCGCGTCGCCGCCGGGACCGCCTATGCGCCCAGCCGCTGTACGAGCCGGCGCTGCGTGACTTCGAGCTGCTCGGGCAGCCGGTCGCGCAGGCGATCGAACAGCTCCGCATGCGAGGCGAGCTCGTTGCGCCAGTCCTGCGCATCGATCGACATGATCCGCGCATACGCGGCCGGCGAAAACGCCAGCCCGTCCCAGTGCAGGTCCTCGTAACGCGGCGAGATGCCGAACACGTGCTCGGCGCCGTGCGCGCGGCCTTCGATGCGGCGGACCATCCATTCGAGCACGCGCATGTTCTCGCCGAAGCCGGGCCAGACGAACCTGCCGCTGTCGTCGGTGCGGAACCAGTTGACGCAGAAGATCTTCGGCAGCCTGGCGCCCCCAGCCTGCAGGCGCGCGCCCAGCTCGAGCCAGTGGCGGAAGTAGTCGCCCATGTGGTAGCCGCAGAACGGCAGCATCGCGAACGGGTCGCGCCGCAGCACGCCCTGCGCGCCGGCGGCCGCCGCGGTCGTCTCCGAACCCATCGTCGCGGCCATGTACACGCCTTCGGTCCAGTCGCGCGCCTCGGTCACCAGCGGCACCGTCGTCGAACGCCGTCCGCCGAAGACGAAAGCGTCGATCGGCACGCCATCCGGGTTTTCCCAGTCGGCGTCGATCGAAGGGCACTGATTCGCCATCACGGTGAATCGCGCGTTCGGGTGCGCCGCCTTGCGCCCGCAGTCGGGCGTCCAGTCCTTGCCCTGCCAGTCCATGAGGTGCGCCGGCGCCGGCCCCATGCCTTCCCACCACACGTCGCCGTCGTCGGTCAGCGCGACGTTGGTGAAGATGACGTTGGAATGCAGCATCGCCATCGCATTGCGATTGGTCTTCTCGCTGGTGCCGGGCGCCACGCCGAAGCAGCCGTACTCCGGGTTGATCGCGTACAGCCGCCCGTCGGCATGCGGCTTGATCCACGCGATGTCCTCGCCGATCGTCGTCACCTTCCAGCCGTCGAAACCCGCCGGCGGAATCAGCATCGCAAAGTTGGTCTTGCCGCACGCGGACGGAAACGCCGCCGCAACGTGATACTTGCGGCCCTCGGGCGACGTGACCGCGAGGATCAGCATGTGCTCGGCGAGCCACCCTTCGTCGCGCCCCATGCACGAGGCGATGCGCAGCGCGAAGCACTTCTTGCCGAGCAGCGCGTTGCCGCCGTAGCCCGAGCCGTAGCTCCAGATCTCGCGCGTCTGGGGAAACTGGACGATGTACTTGGTCGCGTTGCACGGCCAGGGCACGTCCTTTTCGCCGGGCGCCAGCGGCTTGCCGACCGAATGCACGCAGGGCACGAAGGCGCCGTCTTCGCCGATCGCGTCGATGACCGCACGGCCCATGCGCGTCATCATCCGCATGTTGGCGACGACGTACGGGCTGTCGGAGATCTCCACACCGATCTGCGCGATGTGCGAGCCGAGCGGCCCCATCGAAAACGGGATCACGTACATCGTGCGTCCGCGCATGCAGCCGGCGAACAGCCCGTTCAGCGTCGCGCGCATTTCCGCCGGCGCGATCCAGTTATTGGTCGGCCCGGCGTCGGCGCGGTCCTCGGTGCAGATGAAGGTGCGGTCCTCGACGCGCGCGACGTCGCTCGGGTCGGACCACGCCAGGTACGAATTCGGCCGCTTGTCCTGATTCAGGCGCCGCAGCGTGCCTGCGCGCACCATCTCGTCGCACAAGCGATCGAACTCGGCCTGCGAACCGTCGGCCCAGACGATGCGATCCGGCTGCGTGAGCCGAGCGACATCGGCCACCCAGGCGATGAGTTTCCTGTTCTTGACGTAGGCGGGGGCGTTGGCGCGTTGATCGGCCGGCACTGCGCTCATTGGTTCGATCTCCCTCGTGTGGGCCTGCGGCCCATCCCGCGCTCGACTTGCGTCGAGATCGGGAACCGCCACTACGTGGCGACCTTCGCGCCGCGGGACGGCCCCGGTGTTCGGGGTCGCGCTACGGCAGCGATGCATCTGCACCGCCCCGGCTTGTGGCCGGGCGCGGCCGAATGGGTCACGAGCCGGGGTGGAGGCCGTGCGCCGCGCGGAAAGGCGCGCAGTTTACCGCGGCCGGTTTGCGGCGCACCGCGCTGCCCCCGCAGCAGCGGACGAGCGGTGCGCCGGTTGCACTGCCGAAAAACGGCGGGCAAAGTGCGCGGATGCGGATCGCGATCCTCGACGACTACCAGGATGTCGTCCGTCACCTCGACTGCTTCGGCAAGCTCGCCGGCCACGAGGTCAAGGTGTTCAACCATCCGGCGCGCGGCGCCGGTCAGCTCGCCGCGCGGCTGGCGGACTTCGAGGCGATCGTGCTGATCCGCGAGCGCACGCGGATCACCGACGCGCTGCTCGCCAGGCTGCCGCAACTGAAGCTGATCAGCCAGACCGGCAAAGTCGGCGCGCACGTCGACGTCGCCGCCTGCACGCGGCGCGGCATCGCGGTGGCCGAGGCGAGCGGCTATCCGCCGGCCACCGCGGAGTTCACCTGGCTGCTCGTGCTCGCGGCGCTACGCCGGCTTCCCGCATACATGGCGAACCTGTACGCGGGGCGCTGGCAACAGAGCGTGCCAGCGAACGCGGCCAATCCGCTCGCCGGCCTCGGCGAGTCGTTGCGGGGCAAGACGCTCGGCGTCTGGGGCTACGGCCGCATCGGCCGCCTCGTGGCGGGCTACGGACGCGCGTTCGGCATGCGAGTGGCGGTGCACGGGCGTGAACCGTCGCTTGCGCAGGCGCGCGCCGACGGCTTCGACGCGGTCGCCGCGAAAGATGAATTTTTCGCGACGGCCGACGTGCTGAGCCTGCATCTGAGGCTCGTCGATGCCACGCGCGGATGCGTCACACGCGCCGACCTCGCCCGCATGAAACCGACCGCGCTCCTCGTCAACACGAGCCGCGCGGAGCTGATCGAGCCGGGCGCGCTCGCCGAAGCTCTGCGCGCGGGCCGTCCGGGGCTCGCGGCGGTCGACGTCTTCGAGCGCGAGCCGGCCGGCGTCGACGAACCGCTGCTCGCGCTGCCGAACGCGGTGTGCACGCCGCACCTCGGCTTCACGGAGCGGCAGTCTTACGAAACGCTGTTCGGCGGCGCGTTCGACAACGTCGCGGCCTTCGCCGAAGGCCTGCCTGTCAATCTCGTATCGGCCTGAACGCGGCGCCGCAATGAAAAGAGCCGGTCCTCGGACCGGCTCCAAAGAGTTTCGGTCGCGCCGTCAGCCGATCGGCACGATCTCGACCGCCTGCGGGCCTTTTTGACCCTGCTGCACCTGGTATTCCACGCGCTGGTTTTCCTTCAGCGTGCGGAAGCCTTTGGCCTTGATTCCGCTGTAGTGCGCGAACAGATCCGCGCCGCCGTCGTCCGGCTTGATGAACCCGAATCCCTTGGTCTCGTTGAACCATTTCACGGTGCCTGTCGGCATGTCTAACTCACTCGAAAAAACGCGGGATGCGCCCGCGGCGCGCAAGCGACTCGTCGTGCGTGGCGATTGCTGCGACAGGAACTGCCAGACGGAACCGAGGGGAATGGCTGGGAGCGGCGCCGATGCGGCGAACCGCGCGTGTGACGGACCGGGCGAGCACTGATGACGAACCAAGACCACAGCGCAGAATCGACTGCGCTGCCAACGTACACCACGGCATGCAAAAAAGCCAGTGCCCAATGCGGCCGATCCGCCGCGCGCAAACGGTATCCGGCGCACCGAAGCACCGCCGACCGCGGATCTTGCGGTGCCGCACGAAACGGCGCCAAGCGGCGTTGGAACCCGCGCGCTCAGCGACCGCGCGTCCGATAGGCGTACCGGACGACGCGGAACACGCTTCCCGCCAGCAGCACCAGGAGGGTCAGCCGCACGCTGTGAAACGCTGCCACGATCGGCGCGCCGAGCGCCAGTACCTTCGCCGTGATGGCCATCTCGCCGATTCCGCCCGGGGTCGTCGCCAGAATCGCGGTGGCGACCGGCAACCCGCCACGGCCGGCGAGCCACCACCCGTACAACGCCGCCACGGCCAGCAGGCCGAGCGTAATCAGCGCGACGGCCGCGAGATAACGCGGCGCCGCGCGAAAGAACTCGGGCGAAAAGCGCGTGCCGAGCGCGATGCCGATCAGAAGCTGTCCGCCGTCGAGCACCGGCCGCGGCAGCGACGAGAACGTATAGCCGCCCGCCGTCAGCGCGCCGGCGACCAGCAGCGGGCCGATCATCCACACGTTCGGCATCTGCAACCGAGTCAGCGCAATGGCGCCGCCGCCGGTGACGGCGGCGAGCACGACGAAACCGATCGGGTCGAAGGCCTGCGCCGCCGGCCGGTACGGGTCGGTTCCCTGCACGCCCGCCCATTGCAGCGCGAACGGAACGACCAGCGCGACCAGCACGATGCGCAGGCTGTGCGCGGCCGCGACGCGGTCGACGCGCCCGCCGTAGCGCTCGGCCTGCGCGGCCATTTCGCTCGCGCCGCCGATCGCCATCGCGAAGAAGCTCGTCGTCCCGCTTTCACCGGTGGCGCGCTTCAGCACCCATGCGGCGGCGAGACCGAGCGCGATCATCGCGAGCGTCGTCAGCCCGACCCAAGGCGCGAGCTGCGCGAGCGCGCGCACGACCTCCGGCGTGAAGTACAAGCCGAGCGCGGTGCCGATGATCCACTGCCCGCCGTCTCGCGCGTACGCAACGCCGGCCAGCCGCGCGCCGAGCATGTTGGCCGAGGCGACCGCGATCAGCGGCCCGGTGAACCACGGCAGCGGAAGCCGCAGCGCCACCGCAGCGCCCGCGCCTGCCAGCGCCGTGGCAAGCGCCTTCGCGGCATCGAGGGCAGAAGGCCGGTGCGCCGCGCTCAACGAACGACGCCCGCCGATGCGGACAGCGTTGTGGCGGACGCTCGGCGCGCGAGCGCGGCAAACTCGCGCACCGCGCGGTCGTACTGCTCGCCGCCCACACCGATCACGCCGCGGTGACCGGCGCCTTCGATCTTGACGACGCGCTTGCATTCGGCGGCCACACCGACCGCAGCCGCGTGCAGGCGGTCGGCCATCGCGTGCGGCACCACGCCGTCCGAGGTGCCGTGCAGGAACAGCAGCGGCTCGTTGACGCGCGCGATCCGCGCAGCCGAGTCGAAGTCCTGCGTCACCAGAAAGCGCACGAACGGCAGCCAGCCCCATTTGGTCGTGCGCACCAGGTCGGGGATGCTGGTGAAGGACGACTCGATCACGACGCCGGCGATCCCGTCCTCACGCGCGGCCAAGTCGATCGCCAGCGCGCCGCCCAGGCTGTAGCCGTACACAAAGCGCCTACCCGGATCGGGCTCGCGGCGCTTCAGCTCCTCGAACGCGCGCTGCGTGTCCTCGATCGCGCTCGCTTCGCTGGGCAGGATCGGTGTGGAGCGGCCGAATCCGCGATAGTCGATCGCCAGCACGTTGAAGCCGAGCGACTGCCAGTGGGCGATGCGCGATGCGCTGCCGTTCAGGTTGCGCCGCGCGCCGTGCAGGAACAGCACGGTCGGCGCGTCGGCCACACCGGCGCGCAGGTACCACGCGTGCAGTTTGTCGCCGTTGGCGAGCGCCAGATCGTAGGTTTCTGCGCCGTCCGGCGCGGCGATGTGCACGAAGCGATCGGACGCGGTGTGCTGGAAGATCGCCTTGCGCTGCCAGCCGTCGAGCGACGCGCATCCGGTCGCGCCGACCGCGACGAGCGTCGCGACGATGACCAGGCGCGCAACGAGCTTCATGGGGAACTGCGACAACGCCGCCGACGGGTTTGCGGATGACTTTGGCGCGGATTCTAGCGGCGGGATTCCCCGCGCGGAGCCGAAGAATCCATGCGATGCGCGCCGACCAAGCGGTTCAGCCGTGCGCCGGCGCGGACGAACGGCGTACGCGCCACTCGCGCCACACCCTGACGAGCCAGGGCACGAGCACCAGCGCAGCGGTCAGCGCCAGCAGCGCCGCCGAGATCGGGTGCGTGAAGAACACCGACGGATCGCCCTGGCTGATCGCCAGGGCGCGGCGAAACTGCGATTCCGCCAGCGGCCCCAGGATCAGCCCGATCACCGCCGGCGCGACCGGGAAGCCCCAGCGCCGCATCAGGAAGCCGAGCAGACCGAAGACGTACAGTGTGGCCAGATCGACCACGGACTGGTGCAGGCTGAACGCGCCCAGCGTGGCGAACACCAGGATGCCTCCGTACAGCAGCGGCTTCGGAATCTGCAACACCTTCACCCACAGCCCGATCAGCGGCAGATTCAGCACTAGCAGCAGCACGTTGCCGACGTACAGGCTGGCGATCAGACCCCACACCAGCGCGCCCTGCGTCTGGAACAGCAGCGGCCCGGGTTGCAGCCCGTAGTTCTGAAAAGCCGCGAGCAGGATCGCCGCGGTGGCCGAAGTCGGGATGCCGAGTGTCAGCAGCGGCACCAGCACGCCGGTGGCCGCCGCGTTGTTCGCGGCCTCCGGCCCGGCCACGCCTTCGATCGCGCCGTTGCCGAATTCCTCCGGATGCTTGCTGAGCTTCTTTTCGGTCGCGTACGACAGGAAGGTCGGGATCTCCGCACCGCCGGCCGGGATCGTGCCGAACGGAAAGCCGATCGCGGTCGCGCGCAGCCATGCCGGCCACGAGCGGCGCCAGTCCTCGCGCGTCATCCACAGCGAGCCCGACATCGGCTGCATCTGCTCGCGGATGCGGCTTTGGTAGGCAGCGACGTACAGCGCCTCGCCGACCGCGAACAGCCCCACGGCCAGCACGACGACGTCGATGCCGTCGAGCAGCTCGGGCACGCCGAAGGCGAACCGCATCTGACCGGTCTGCTCGTCGATGCCGACCAGCCCGAGCAGCAGCCCGACGAACAGCGACGTGAGCCCGCGCACGGTCGACGCACCCAGCACGGCGGCGACGGTTACGAACGCGAACACCATCAACGCGAAGTATTCGGTCGGTCCGAACTTCAGCGCGATTTCGACCACCACCGGCGCAAGCAGCGTCAGCAGCAGCGTCGCGATCGTCCCGGCAACGAACGAGCCGATCGCCGCGGTGGCCAGCGCCGGCCCCGCCCGGCCGCGCTTGGCCATGCGGTTGCCCTCAAGCGCGGTGGCGATCGACGCCGATTCGCCCGGCGTGTTCAGCAGGATCGTCGTCGTCGAGCCGCCGTACATCGCGCCGTAGTAGATGCCGGCGAACATGATCAGCGCGCCGGTCGGGTCGAGCTTCACCGTCAGCGGCAGCAGCATCGCCACCGTCAACGCCGGGCCCACACCGGGCAGCACGCCCACCGCAGTGCCGAGTGTGACGCCGACGAACCCCCACAGCAGGTTGATCGGCGCGAGCGCCACGCCGAAGCCGGTGAGCAGCGCACTCGTCGTCTCGCTCATATGCCGGCCGCGCCGAGCAGCGGCTTGAGCCACCCTGCCGGCAGGTTGACGTTCAGGAAGTGCACGAAGAACGCAAACACCGCGAGCCCGATCGCCAGCCCGGCCGCGAGATCGCGCAGCCAGCGCGCGCTGCCGAACCCGCGCGCCACGCAGACGAACAGCGCCGCCGCCGCGATCACGAACCCCGCCGTGCTGATCAGGACCATCTGCGCGAGCAGCCCTGCGCTGACCCACGCGAAGGCGCGCGGCACGAACGGGTGCTCGCCGCGCTCGCCCGCGTCGTCGGCGACCGGCGCGCGCCAGCCGCCGGTCAAGCACTCGGCGAGCAGCCAGACGCCGAGCACGATCAGCCCGCCGGCGATGAGCTTCGGCACGAAGTTCGGACCGATGCGCGCGTAGCCGCCGGCTTCCGGCAGCCGCCAGGCGACGATCGCCGCGGCGATGCCGAGCGCCAGCACGCCGAACGAGATGATGCGCTCGGCGCGCGAGCCGCGACGGGCCGAAGGCATCGGCCTATTTCTTCAGACCGAGCGACTCGATGATCGCGCCGATGCGCTTGACGTCCTCGTCGAGAAATTTCTTGAAGTCGTCGCCGGCGAGGAACCACGCGTCCCAGCCGAGCCTGGCCAGCGTCTCCTTCCACGCGGGCGACTCGGTCGCCGCGCGCACCGCGGCGATCAGCGCATCGCGCTGCGCCGCCGTGATGCCCGGCGCGCCGAAGATGCCGCGCCAGTTGCCCAGCACGACGTCGACGCCCTGCTCCTTGAGCGTCGGGATGCCGTCGAGCCGTTGCGGCGAAGACACCGCCAGCGCGCGCATGCGACCGGCCTTGATCTGTTCGGCGAATTCGCCGAGCCCCGAGACGCCGGCCGCAACATGGCCGCCGACGATCGCCGCAACCGCCTCCCCGCCGCCCTTGAACGGCACGTAATTGATCTTCGCCGGATCGACGCCCACCGCCTTCGCGATCATTCCGACGAGGATATGGTCGGTGCCGCCGGCCGACCCGCCGCCCCAGGCGACCTTGCCGGGATCGGCCTTGAACGCGCGGACCAGGTCGGCCATCGTCTTGTGCGGCGACGAAGCCGGAACGACGATCACCTCGTACTCGCTGGTCAGGCGCGCGATCGGCGTCACCATCGACAGGTCGACCGGCGACTTGTTCAGGATGATGCCGCCCACCATCACCATGCCGCCGATCATCACCGCATTCGGATCGCCCCTGGCGCCGTTGATGAACTGCGCAAGCCCGATCGTGCCGGCCGCACCGCCTTTGTTTTCGAACTGCACCGACTGCACGACTTTCGCCGCCTGCATCGCGGCGGCCAGGTTGCGCCCGGTCTGATCCCAGCCGCCGCCCGGGTTGGCCGGGATCATCATCTTCAGCGTGCCGAGCGGCTGCGCGTGCGCGGCGCGCAGCCAGGGAAACTGCAGCGCGCCCGCCGCGCCGAGCGCGGCGAACGAAAACTCACGGCGTTTCATGCGTGTCTCCTCCAGGTTCGCGATCGGTCGATCCACCGGTGCCGGTCCGAAAGGATAAACGCCCGCCCGCCGTGCCGGCCAGCCAAGGGCCCCGCCGATCGCGGGTCAGTCCGCGCGCAGCGCATCGACGATCCTCATCCGGCTCGCCTTGACCGCGGGCAGTACGCCGCCGATGAGCCCCATCGCGAGCGCGAAGATGAGGCTCACCGCGACGATGCGCGGCGTCAGCGCGAAGGAAAACGCCAACTCTGAAAACGACTGGAAGTTGGTCGTCGAAATCGTGATCGTCTGCAGAAAGGTCGCGGCGGCAAGCCCCACCGCTCCGCCGGCCGCCGCCAGCAGCAGCGACTCGAGCAGGAACGCGGCGAGGATCGAGCGGCGGCGGAACCCCAGCGCGCGCAGCGTGCCGATCTCGCCGGTGCGCGTGGCGACCGACGAATACATCGTGATCGCCGCGCCGATGATCGCACCCAGCGAGAAGATCACCGACAGCGTGACGCCGAGGTAGCTGATGAAGTTCGACAGCGCGCGCGACTGGTCTTCGTAGAACTTGCGCTCGCGCTTGACCTCGACCGTGAGCCGCGGGTCCGCATCGACCGCGGCGCGCAGCGCATCGAACGCGTCGTGCGAAGCAAGCTGCGCGATCACCGACGAAAAACCGCCGAAGCGGCGGAACGCCTGCAGCAACTGCTCCGAGTCGCCCCAGATTTCCGAGTCGAACGCGGTGCGTCCGGCGTCGAACACGCCGACCACCGTCCACTGCCGCTGCGCGAATGCGAGCGAGCGTCCGATCTCCACGCCGGCGAACTGGCGCGCGACCGCGCTGCCCACGACGATCTCGTTCGACCCCGGACGGAACATGCGGCCGGCGACGATCGCGACCTGCGGCCGCAGCGCGAGCCCCACCGGCGGCACACCGCGGATCGGCACGTTGCTGCGCCGTCCGGTGTCGGCCTTCGTGAGCGAGTTCAGCACGACGACTTCCTTCGAGGCGAGCGCGCGGCCTTCGGCGTCGCGCGCGATCTGCGGCAGCGTCTCGATCAGCGCCGCCTGGTCGCGCGCGATTCCGCTCTGGATCTCCGTCTCCGAGCCCTTGCGGATGAACAGCACGTTGGCGTCCGAGCCGGTCGCCACCAGCGTGGCCTTCAGCCCGGCGTCGAGCATCAGCACCGCCGCGAACACGAACACGACGAGCGCCATGCCGCCTGCGGTCAGCGCGGTCGTCAGCCGCCGCACCCACAGGTTGCGCGCGATGTAGATCAGTGGCAGTTGCATGGCCCGGATGCGTCAGCCGACATGCCGCAGCCCGTCGACGATCTTCACGTTCGCCGCGCGGATCATCGGCACCAGCGCCGCCAGCACGCCGACCGCCAGCGCCGCCGCGATCTGCCACGCGTAGGTCACCGGCTGCACTTCGAAGCGCGCGAACACGCTTCTGCCGACCGACTCGAAGAAACCGGCGGCGACGACCGGTGTCGCCGCGAGCGCGATCAGCCCGCCGGCCAGTCCGATCGTCACGCTTTCGGCCAGGATCAGCCGCGCGACGAAGGCCGGACCGAAGCCGAGCGCCTTCAGCGTCGCGTACTCGGCGAGCCGCTCGCGCGCGGTCATCGCCATCGTGTTCGCCGCGACCGCGAGGATGATCAGGATCACGACGAAGCTCACCCCCGAGATCACCTGGATGATCGTCTCGACCATCGCGACGAACGAAAGCTGGAACGCGCGCTCGGTCTCGGTCAGCGTCTCGGCGAGCGAGTTGGCGAACTCGGCGTCGATCGCGCGAGCGACCTCGGCCGCGCGAGCCGCATCGTCGATCTCGACGACGAACACGCCGACGCGGTCCGCACCGCGCGGGAAGCGCTGCTTGACGAATTCGTTCAGGTAGTCGTAGTGGAAATACATCTGGCGCGTGATCGTCGTCTCGTCGCGCCCGTCGAAGATCGCGCGCACGGTGAACTCCCAGATGCCCGGGTAGATCGTGCCGCGGATCGGCAGGCGGTCGCCGACCTTGAAACCGTACAGGTCGGCGAGCTGGCGGCCGATCGCGGCACCGCGCCGGTCGCGCACGAACGCCTGCCACTCGTCGGGCCTGAAGCGGAACTCCGGGTACATCGGGAAGAAGTTCTCCGCATCGACCGCGAACTGCGCGAAGAAGCTGCGCTCGTCGCGCCAGACGCCGCCGAACCAGTTCGACACCGCCACGCCGCGCACGCCCTCGATCGAACGGATCCGCTCGCGGTAGTAGATCGGCAACGGGAACACGAGCGAGATCGCGTTGCGCGTGACGAGCCGCGTGCCCGAAGCCGCCTCCGCACCCGCGTACCACGAATTCACGACCGTCTGCAGCAGCCCGAACGCGGTGAGCGCGATGACCACGCCGAGCACGGTCAGCGCGCTGCGCAGCCTGGCGCGCAGCGCGTTGCGCAGCACGAGTTTCAGGAAAAACATCCTGAAACCACCGCAAGATGGGGCACTGCCCTAGCTGGAAGGCACATTCGAACCATCGCGACACGGCGAACACGGAGCAAGCACGAAGCCCTGCGCCCTGACGCCGGATCGCCCTGCGCGCGAGCGACCACCTGCGTGCACAACGCCGCTTCGTCGTCTTTGTACGAGCCGCTGCGCCGCGTTGATCGCATCGGGTTTATCGAGCGTTGCGAATCCCCATGGCACGGGCAACATTCGTCGCCCACACATTTCGTTCTGAGCCCGCACCTCTTGTCGTTCCGACCCACACGCCTCATCGTTCCGACCCACACGCCTCGTCGTTACGAGCCCGCCTTTCTCGTCACTCCGAGCCCGCTTTTTTCTCGGCATTCCGAGCCCGCTTTTACTCGTCATTCCGAGCCGAAGGCGAGGAATCCCGGCCGCTCGCAACGGCGAGATCCCTCCCCCGGCTCAGCGCCGGGGTCGGGATGACAGCGCCGCGTCATTCCGAACCGCTTCTTCCCTCGTCCTTCGTCATTCCGAGCCCGCTTTTTTCTCGTCATTCCGAACCCGCTTTTACTCGTCATTCCGAGCCGAAGGCGAGGAATCTCGCCCGCTCGCAACGCCGAGATCCCTCCCTCGGCTCAACGCCGGGGTCGGAATGACGGAACAGGGCCGCCGCATCTGCCGACGCTCGATGGGCTGAATGCCTCTGTCCGTGTCCCTCGAGTCGTTGTAGTGAATCCCCCTGCCTTCAATGCGCAAACGGCGAGGTGTCGGTCAACTGCCCCTTGTCCAGTTAGATCAGGTGATGCGCGGCGCCGGCGGCGCGCGGGTCGTGCGTGACCATCACGATCGTCTTGCCGAGCTCGACGTTCAGCCGGTCGAGCAGCGTCAGGATCTCGGCCGCCGAGTTCCGATCCAGATCGCCGGTCGGCTCGTCGGCGATGATCAGGAGCGGGTCGGTGACGATCGCGCGCGCGATCGCCACCCGCTGCTGCTGGCCGCCCGACAGCTCGTTCGGACGGTGGTCCATGCGATCGGCA
Source organism: uncultured Burkholderiaceae bacterium (assembly GCA_964539745.1). Classification (GTDB taxonomy): domain Bacteria; phylum Pseudomonadota; class Gammaproteobacteria; order Burkholderiales; family Burkholderiaceae_F; genus DSNY01. The sequence goes on from CAZIJU010000038.1 coordinate 26,890, forward strand.
AGCCCGACGAGTTCGAGCGTCATCTCGACGCGCCGGCGGCGCTCGCGACGCGAAAGATTCGTCAGAAGCAGCGGCAGCTCGACGTTCTCGTACGCGGTCAGCACCGGCATCAGGTTGTAGAACTGGAACACGAAACCGACGCTCGCCGCGCGCCAGGCCGCCAGTTCCGTCTCGTCGAGCTGCGTGATGTCCACGCCGGCGACGACGATCGCGCCCTCGTCGGGTTTGTCGATTCCTGCGATCAGGTTCAGCAGCGTGCTCTTGCCCGATCCCGAAGGCCCCATCAGCGCGACGAAATCGCCGCGGCAGATCACGAGATCGATGCCCCTTAGCACGGCAACGATCTGCTCGCCGCGCTGATACGACCTGGCCACACCGCGGATCTCGACGAGCGGCTCGCGCGCGGCCGCCTCCGCCTGCGCCGCGCCGCCCGTCTGCGCGCGGTCGTTCATCGTCACTTCTTCAGCGCGGTGACCGCCTGGCCGTCGGCGAGCCGATCGGGCGGATTGATCACGACGCGCGCGCCCGGCGCGAGCGAATCGACGCGAACGAGGTCGCCGACCTTCCCGCCCACTGCAACCGGCGTCAACTTGACCGCCGCGCCCTGGTCCGCCGCCTTGCGAGCCTCGCCGCCCGCGGCCGGCCCGGCGTCGCCGGCGACGAGGAAGACGAAGTCCCTGCCGTCGCGCTTGACGATCGCCTCCGGCCGCACCGCGGGCACCGGCTTGCGTTCGTCCGGCGCGAGCTGGCGCGACAGGAACGCGACCTTCGCGCTCATGTCGGGCAGCACGCGCGGGTCGGTTTCGTCGAAGCGCACCTTGACCAGCAGTGTCGCCTTGCTGCGGTCCACGGTCGGCACGATACGCGACACCGACCCGGCGAGCCGCAGATCGGCGAACGCGTCGAGCTGGATCTCGGCGGGCTGGTCGAGCTGGATCTTCGCGATGCTCGACTCGGACACGTCGGCCTCGACTTCGAGCGTGCTCATGTCGGCCATCGTCACCACCGCGCCGGTCGTGCCGGAAGCCGACGAAAACGGCGTGACGACGTCGCCTACGTTCGCGCTTTTGGTCAGCACGATGCCGGTGAACGGCGCGCGGATCAGCGTCTGGTCGAACGCGACGGCGGCGGCGCGCAGGTTCGCCTCGGCCACGCGGATTTGCGCGCGCAGCGACTCGATCGCCGCGCGCGCCCTGTTGTAGCGCGCCTGCGCGGCGTCGACCGTCGACGCCGACACGAAGTTCGCCTGTGCCAGCTCGCGCGCGCGCTTCAGCGCCGCTTCGGCGTCGGCGAGTTCCGCTTCGCCCTGCACGAGGTTCGCGCGTGCCGCCTCGACGCTCGCGGCCGCCTGGTCGCGCTGCGCGGCGACGTCGCGGTTTTCGAGCCGCGCGATCAGCTCGCCTTGCCTGACGCGCTGCCCCTCCTGCACGCCGAGCCAGTCGAGCCGGCCCGTGGCCTTGCTCGAAACCGACGCGCGCCGCGCGGCGACCACGCGCCCGGTGGCGTTAAGCACCGCGATCGACTGCGACGGATACGCGGCGATAACGCTGCCGATCTCGACCGCGAGCGGGCGTGCGCGCTGCAGCGCGCCGATCGTTGCGCCGGCGACGACGAGCAGCGCCAGCAGCCACACCCACCAGCGCTTCCACCACGGCCTGCGCCGGCGCAGCGGCGCGGCGCGGTCGATCGCGAGCTTGCTCAGTGATGCCGTTTCGATCGGGGTCGCCATCGGTCCTCATCGCTTGAGCCGGCGATGCTACCGGACGCGTGCTGCGCCCCCGCGGCGATTGGCGCCGCGCGTGCGCGCTTTCGCGCCGCGCCGCCGCGGCCGGCGGCGCGGGCGAAAGGATCGAGCGGTGGTCAGTCGGGGATCGTCAGCGTCGTGCCGTCGAAGGTGATGCGGTCGGCCGCCGGCGGGTTCGCCGACCACGGCGGAACGTTGGCCGGCGTCAACGCCGGCGCGGGCGACGTTCCGCCGCGCGGCGTGGTCCGCACGACCTGCGAAGGCGGTAGCGGCGCGCCGCTCGCCAGATGCGCGTACATCGCATCGAGCGCGCGGTTGAAGTACACGTGCAGCGGCACGTACCGCGTGTCGAAGCCGGGCAGCGGCAGGAACGCATCGAAGTGCTGCGCGTTGGTCACTTCGATGTACGACAGCCGGCTCGCGCGCCCTTCGACCTGCTTGTTGCGCGCGTAGTAGGGGCGCGAAGAGAAGTTCACCGGCACCAGCGTGTCGTTGCGGCCGTGCACGATGATCGCCGGCTTGCGGTGCAGGTTCGCGGTCTTCTGCACCTCGGCGATGCCGAAGCGAACGCGCAGCGACTCGCGCAGGCGGTCTCGGTTCGCGCCGGTCCACAGCTCGCGCTGGCACAGCGCGCCGTCGATGTTGTAGTCCTGCAGGTTGGTCGAAGGCGAAATCGACAGCGCGTCGCGGCGCGGCCCGCCGACCGAGTCGTTGTTGATGATCTGGATCACGCCGGTCGGCGGCACGCCGTTGCTGGTGCCGAAGATCGTCGCGATCGCCGCCGCCAGCGCGGGCGCCGGCGCGCCCGTGGCGTCGACCGCGCCGAAGCTGAAGCCGCACAGGTTGTCCGCGACCGAGAAGCGCCCGTACGAATTGCTGTAGGTCATCGCGATCGCCGGCGTGGCGAGCGCGTAGTGCGAAAGGTGCAGCAGCGCCGACTCGGGCTCCCAGCCG
>CAZIJU010000039.1:0-28941 GCA_964539745.1 uncultured Burkholderiaceae bacterium
GCGCCGCCGCGAGACCTCCCGCGGCCACGAGCCCGGAGATGACGTACGGCAGCCCGGCGATTTCGGGCGTGGCGAGCACGACGATGTCTTGCCCGATGCGGATCTCCGCCAGCTGCACGATCCCGTCCATGTTGATGTCAGCGATCGATAGCAGCGCCGGATCCACCTTCTGCCACCCGGCCACCCACCCCGGCAGATCGGCGAACTTCGAGCCGACGATCAGCGAGTAGATGTCGAACTTCACGAGCACCGCGAGCGCAGGCGCCGTGAAGTACAGCAGGAAGATGAAAAACAGCGACCAGAACACCGACTTGCGCGCCTCGTGTACCGATGGCGTCGTGTAGTAGCGCATCAGGATGTGCGGCAGCGCGGCGGTACCGAGCATCAGGCAGAAGACCAGCGCCAGGAAGTTACGCCGCTTGACGTCGCGCTCCTGCTCCGCCTTCGCCGGGTCCGGGTTGGCGCTGTAGAACGGCTCCGCATGGCGCAGGATCGGCGCAGCGCGGGCGGCGTTGGCCGTCGCTTGTGCGGTCCAGGCCTTGCGGGCGTCGTCCACCGACTTCGGATAGTCGGCCACCGCCTTCTCGGCGGCTTTGATTTCAGCCAGCGGCGCGTTGGCGGTCTTGAGCTCTTCCAGCTTCTTCTCGGCCGCGGCCTTGCCCTCCTCCCAGGACTTCGGCAGCTCGGCGACGCGCTTCCTGAAGTCGGCCGCACGATCAGAGAAGATCTTGCGGACTTCGGCCTCTTTGGGATCCTTCTGCAGCTCGGACTCGCGCGCGCTGACTTTCTCCAGCACCTTGCCGTAGACGAACTGCGGCAGCGGGATGCCGGTGTGCTTCACCGCCAGCCACACCACCGGAATCATATAAGCGATGATGAGGATGATGTACTGCGCCACCTGCGTCCACGTGACCGCCCGCATGCCGCCCAGGAACGAGCAGACCAGGATGCCCGCCAGGCCGAGGAACACGCCGACCTGGAACTCGACCCCCGTGAAGCGCGAGGTGATGATGCCCACGCCGAGGATCTGCGCGACCACGTAAGTGAACGAGCACAGGATCGCTGCGAAGATCCCGATAAAACGCGCGAAGTGACCGCCGTAGCGCGCGCCGAGAAAGTCCGGAATCGTGAACTGGCCGAACTTGCGCAGATACGGCGCCAGAAGGAGCGCGACCAGGCAGTAGCCGCCGGTCCAGCCCATGATGAAGGCCAGACCATCGAAGCCCTGCAGGTACAGGCCGCCCGCCATGCCGATGAACGACGCGGCGCTCATCCAGTCCGCGCCGGTGGCCATGCCGTTGAACAGCGCCGGCACGCGCCGCCCGGCGACGTAGTACTCGGCCACGTCCGCGGTGCGGCTCATGATCCCGATGCCCGCGTACAGCGCGATCGTCGCGAACAGGAACACGTAGCCGATCCAGACCCGCGGCAATCCCATCTGCTCCAGGATCGCGAGGACGACCAGGAACACCAGGAAGCCGCCCGTGTACCAGCCGTAGTACTTCTTTAGCTGGTTGAAGAACGCCCGATTGGAACTGACTTGCGCGCTCATCAGTCTTCTCCTTCTTCGACGCCGTATTCGATGTCGAGCTGGCGCATCTTTCTGGCGTAGTACCAGATGATGACGACGTAAACGATCAGCGATCCCTGCGCGCCCATGTAAAACGACAGCGGCCAGCCGAAGAAGTTGATCTCGGCCAGCGGTCGCGCGAAGTACGCCATGACGAAGGTCACCACGAACCAGATCGCCAGCAGGACGATCGTGATGTTCAGGTTCCTTCGCCAGTACTCACGGTGCTTTTCGGTCAATTGCATGATTCCTCCTGAATGTCTCCTGGTTGCGTTATCCCTCTCCTAGTGTGTCGATGGCACGGCCTCCTTCCGCTTGATCGATGGGGTGGTTGATGCAGTCCGGCCCGGCGCCGCGACAGGCGGCATCCGTTCCATGTCGCGCTTGAGCGTTGCTGCATAGCGCGGTTCGAACTTTTTCAGTTCCTCGTAGACGCGCAGAGCCTCGTCCGTTTCGCCGAGGTGATGGTGGGTCATCGCGAGCTGGTACCAGCCATACGGGCTGAACGGCTGCAGCTCGGTGTTCTTCTTCAGGACCTCGATGGCTTCCTTTAGACGCTGCGCGCGGATCAGCACCAGGCCCAGCCCGTACCAGGCGCGGTCGATCGAGGGTTTCAGCGCGATCGCTTCGCGAAAGCATCGCTCGGCGTTGGCCAGGTCGTCGCGCTGCTCGTAGATGTAGCCGAGATTGAACCAGGCCTCGGCGTTGCGCGGATTCATCTCGACGATGCGCACGAACTCGGCCGTCGCGCCCGCCGCATCGCCCGCCTCCATCAGCAGGTTTCCGAGCGCGGCCCGGGCGACTTCGTTGCGCGGGTCGAGCGCGACGATCCGACGATAACTGTCAATCGCCACGGCGTTGCGCTTCAGCAGCACCGCCAAGCTTGCGCGGTTGGCGAGCCACCAGCGCATGAAAAAACGCTCGAGCGCATTCATCGGGGCGCCTCCATCCGGACGCGCGCAAATCCATCGCAGCCCTTCTGCGTCAGGTCCTGCAGACACACGTCGCGCATCCAGAAGCCGACCGCCCAGTAGGCGAAGAACAGAAGCAGGAAGGCGACCAGCGGAACGTGCTGGTCGAGCACGACGCGCGGCGTGAACAGCCGCACCAAGCGCACGACGGGCCGAGTCGCGATGTCGAACAGCTGGTAGACGAAGTTCTCGTGCCGCCGGCCCCAGTTGAACATGCCGACGACGAACTGGCCGAGCAGGCAGACGCCGGCCACGAAAATCAGCGTCTTCAGCACGAGAAGAAAAAACGCCACGCCGTCTGCTTCCCTTCTGTCCGCTCGCGAACTTGTGGCCGCGAACGCTTTCGATTCGTCTGCCTGCGGCGGCCCTGCGTCGGAGCCACCGTCGCTTGCCTGGTTGTCGCAGGGCGATCCGGCCACCCGGCCGGATCGCCCCACAGCCTCAGGGACACACGCCCCTTCCGACTCCCCCTGCCCTTGATGTTTTCCCTTGCTGCACGACCTTCAACTGTTCGAGGATCGCGGGGTTTCGTTTTGGGCCGCTCGCTTGACGTTCGCTGCGCTCACGTTAGCCTCCAACCAAACCCTGCGGGCTACTGCACCACTTTCAGCTGCTCCAGGATCGCCGGGTTTTCCAAGGTCGACACGTCCTGCGTGATCGCTTCGCCTTTGGCGAGCGAGCGCAACAGGCGTCGCATGATCTTGCCGCTGCGCGTCTTCGGAAGGTTGTCGCCGAAGCGGATCTCCTTCGGCTTGGCGATCGGGCCGATCTCCTTGCCGACCCAATCGCGCAGTTCCTTCGCGATCTGCTGCGCTTCATCTCCGGTCGGACGCGCGCGCTTCAGCACGACGAACGCGCAGATCGCCTCGCCCGTCAGCTCGTCGGGCCGGCCGACGACCGCGGCCTCGGCAACGATCGGATGGGCCACCAGTGCGGATTCGATTTCCATTGTGCCCATGCGGTGCCCGGACACGTTGAGCACGTCGTCGATACGACCGACGATCTTGAAGTAACCGGTGTCCTTATCGCGCGTCGAACCGTCGCCCGCCAGATACAGCGTGCCGCCCAGTTCTTCGGGGTAATAGCTCTTTTTGAACCGTTCCGGATCGCCCCAGATCGTGCGGATCATCGACGGCCACGGCCGCTTGATGACCAGCAACCCGCCTTGTCCATTGGGAACGTCGTGACCCGTTTCGTCGACGATCGCCGCGAAGATGCCGGGCAGCGGCAGCGTGCATGATCCGGGCACCAGCGGCGTGGCCCCCGGCAGCGGCGTAATCATGTGGCCGCCCGTTTCGGTCTGCCACCACGTGTCGACGATCGGGCAGCGACTGCGGCCGACGTTCGTGTAGTACCACATCCAGGCTTCCGGATTGATCGGCTCGCCGACCGTTCCGAGGATGCGCAGGCTCGACAGGTCGTACTTCGTCGGATGCGTCGCCGGGTTGCCTTCGTTGGCCTTGATCAGCGAGCGGATCGCCGTCGGTGCGGTGTAGAAAACGGTGACCTTGTGGTCCTGGATCATTTTCCAGAACCGCCCCGCGTCCGGATAGGTCGGCACGCCCTCGAACATGACCTCGGTCGCGCCGACCGCGAGCGGCCCATACGCGATGTAGGTGTGCCCGGTGACCCAGCCGACGTCGGCCGTGCACCAGAACACGTCGGTCGGCTTGTGATCGAAGGTCCACTTCATCGTCACCGCCGCCCATAGGAGATAGCCGCCGGTGGAGTGCTGAACGCCCTTCGGTTTGCCGGTCGACCCGGATGTGTACAGGATGAACAGCGGGTGTTCGGCATCGACCCAGACCGGCTCGCAGGTCGCCGGCTGACCAGCCATCAGTTCGTGCATCCAAAGGTCGCGGCCCGCGGTCATCGGCACGTTGCCGCCGGTGCGCCGGTACACGATCACCTTGCGAACGCCCTCGCAGCCCCCGAGCGCGAAGGCCTCGTCGATCGCCGGCTTCAGCGGGATCGCCTTGCCGCCGCGCATCTGTTCGTCGGCGGTGATCACCAGCGTGGCACCCGCGTCGACGATGCGCTCCTGCACCGACTTCGCCGAGAAACCGCCGAACACCACCGAGTGCGTGATCCCCAGCCGCGCGCACGCCTGCATCGCGACGACCACCTCGATCGACATCGGCATGTAAATCAGCGCGCGTTCGCCCTTCTTGAAGCCGAGCGACTTGATCGCGTTGGCGAACTGGCAGACCTTGCCGTGCAGCTCGCGGTAGTTGATCCGCGTGACCTTGCCGTCGTCGGCCTCGAAGATGATGGCGGTCTTTTCGGCGTTGCCGTTGGCGAGATTGACGTCGAGGCAGTTGTACGAAGCGTTCAACTCGCCGTCGGCGAACCACTTGTAGAACGGCGCGTTGCTTTCGTCGAGCACCTGCGTGAACGGCTTGTGCCATTGCACGTGCTCCTTCGCGAGCCGCGCCCAGAAGCCATTGAAATCGCGCTCGGCCTCGTCGCACAGCGCCTTGTATGCCGCCATGCCGCTGATGTTGGCCTGCTTGACGATCTCCGCGCTCGGTTCGAACACGCGGTTCTCTTGCAGAACGGATTCGATGTTGCCCATGGCCTCCGCCTCAGTCGTTTGCTTTGCACCACTTTCGAGCGATGGCGAACGGTAGGAACACGCGCTTACGCAAACCTTACAGCGCTCCGGCATTCGTTGCCGCGCTGCAGCAGGTCAAGTCATGTCCGACGGACGGACGACGAACGACCGTCGACAGGCGAATCGAAAATGCCTTCGTGCGCGACCGGGTGGAGACGCCGCAACCGAATCGGAGCGACCTTCGCGACATGCCTGCGGCATTTCGCTCGTCGAACCCGCACGGCTTCTCACCCATCCGCATCGGCCAAGAAAAAAGGCCCCGCGAGGGGCCCTTTGTTCTGGCGGAAGGGGTGGGGTTGCTCGCGTCTCGCCTTGCAGCGATCCGCTCGTCCCTGCGCTGCGCTCCGGGACCGCCGCGCGCTGCGCGGCGTCCTTCGCGAACGTCCCCCGGACGTTCGCTCGTCGAACCCGGGCGGCTTCTGTCGCACCACCCTCTTCGCCAAACGCAAACGGCCCCTCGCGGGGCCGTTCGGTCTGGCGGAGAGGGTGGGATTCGAACCCACGGTACCGAAGCATCGGTACACCGGATTTCGAATCCGGCGCATTCGACCACTCTGCCACCTCTCCTGAATCTGCGACTCACGCGGTCGATTTCGTGAGGGCGCGCATTGTATCTCAGGGCTTCAGGCGGTCGACCCCGCCCATGTAAGGACGCAGCACCTCGGGCACGTCGACCGAGCCGTCGCTGCGTTGGTAGTTCTCGAGCACAGCCACCAGCGTGCGTCCGACCGCGAGACCCGAGCCGTTCAGCGTGTGCACCAGCTCGGTCTTGCCCTGCGCGTTCTTGAAGCGCGCTTGCATGCGCCGGGCCTGGAAGGCTTCGCAGTTCGAGACCGACGAGATCTCGCGATACGTGTTCTGCCCCGGCAACCAGACTTCGAGGTCGTAGGTCTTGGTCGCGCTCGGCCCCATGTCACCGGTGCAAAGAAGCATTACGCGGTACGGCAGCCCGAGCTTCTGCAGGATCACCTCGGCGTGCCGCACCATCTCCTCGTGCGCCTCATACGACCGGTCCGGATGGGTGATCTGCACCATCTCGACTTTGTCGAACTGGTGCTGGCGGATCATCCCGCGCGTGTCCTTGCCGTAGCTGCCAGCCTCCGAACGAAAGCACGGCGTGTGCGCGGTGAGCCTGATCGGCAGATCTGACTCCCTGAGCATCTCGCCGCGCACGATGTTCGTCAGCGAAACCTCGGAGGTCGGAATCAGGTACAGCACCTCGCCTTCGCCTTCGTGCCCGCCTTTCTTCGCCGCGAACAGATCCTGCTCGAACTTCGGCAACTGGCCCGTGCCGATCAAGGTCTCGGCGTTGACGATGTACGGCGTGTAGCACTCGGTGTAGCCGTGCTCGCGCGTCTGCACGTCGAGCATGAACTGCGCGAGCGCCCGATGCAGCCGCGCCACCTGACCGCGCATCAGCACGAAGCGCGCGCCGGACAGTTTGGCTGCGGTCTCGAAGTCGAGTCCGAGCGCGCCGCCGACATCGACGTGATCCTTCGGCACAAAGTCGAACGCGCGCGGCTCGCCCCAGCGCCGCACTTCGACGTTGTCGTCGCTTGACTTGCCCACGGGGACCGAGGCGTGCGGCAAATTCGGCACGTCCAGCAGCAGCGCCTGCATGCGCGTCTGAACGTCGGCCAGGGCAGTTTCGAGCGCCTTCACCTGATCGGGAATCGCCGCCGCCTCGGCCATCAGCGCGGATGCATCCTCGCCCCGGCTCTTGAGCTGGCCGATCTGTTTCGAAAGCGCGTTGCGCCTGGCCTGCAATTCCTCGGTCTTGACCTGTACGGCTTTGCGCTCGGCTTCTAGCGCGTTGAAGCGCTCGACCGGAAACTCGTACGGGCGCGTGCGCAGCCGGGCGGCAACGGACTCGATGTCCTTGCGCAACAATGCGATGTCGATCATGGCAGCTCGTGAAGCGCGAAATGGCGGATTCTACTGAGCAAGGTGGCTCACCGAGATCAAATCGAGCGGGCTGCGCCAAAGACGCAGACGCGCACATGTCGTCGCCGCGATGGCGGGGACCCGGCACTTCGCCTGTCCGACGAACGTCGCCGGATTCCCGCGATCACGGGAACGACACCCATCATGAAACCTCGGCGCTTGGCCTGCTGCCGCGGTCGCTGTTGCCGCCGGAGCATCGGACGAAGCGCAGCAAACGCTCGCGGAGCGCTTACCGAGCGTTCAGTCCGTGCCGCCCTTGCGCTTGCGGTCGAGCGCGCGCAATTGCGCGAGCCGCTCGGCGATGCGCTGCTCCAGCCCGCGGTCGGTCGGCTGGTACCAGGTCTGCCGCTGCACCCCCTCCGGCAGATACGTTTCCCCAGCCGCGTAGCCTTCTTCCTCATCGTGCGCGTAGCGGTAATCCTTGCCGTAGCCGAGGTCCTTCATCAGACGCGTCGGCGCATTGCGCAGGTGCATCGGCACCGGGCGTGAGCCGTCTTCCTTGACGAACGACGTCACGGCGCCGAACGCGCTGTACACGGCGTTCGACTTCGGTACCACCGCGAGATAGACGATCGCCTGCGCGATGGCGAGTTCCCCTTCCGGTGAACCCAGCCGCTCGTAGGCTTCGGCGGCATCCAATGCGATCCGCAACGCGCGCGGGTCGGCGAGCCCGATGTCCTCGCTCGCCATTCGGATCGCGCGGCGCGCGAGGTAGCGCGGGTCGGTGCCGCCGTCGAGCATGCGGGCGAGCCAGTACAGCGCGGCGTCCGGGTCCGAGCCGCGCACGGATTTGTGCAGCGCTGAGATCTGGTCGTAGAAGCTCTCGCCGCCCTTGTCGAACCTGCGCAGCGTCGCCGGCAGCACGCTGCGCAGGAAATGCGCGTCGATTCCGGTGCGCGCACGATCGGCCGCCGCGCGCGCGGCGATCTCCAGCGCGTTGAGCAGCCGTCGCGCGTCGCCGTCCGCGAGATCGATCAGCATGCGCTGCGCGGCTTCGTCGACCGCGAGCCCGCCCAACTCGCGCTCGCATGCGCGTGCGATGAGTTGCCGCAGATCCCCCTCGCCGAGCGGTTCAAGCACATAGACCGCCGCGCGCGACAGGAGCGCGCCCACGACTTCGAAACTGGGGTTCTCGGTGGTCGCGCCGACGAACACGAACAGCCCCGACTCGACGTGCGGCAGGAACGCGTCCTGCTGCGCCTTGTTGAAGCGGTGCACTTCGTCGACGAAAACGACCGTCGGCTGCCCGGTGCGCGCAAGCGTGGCCTGTGCACGATCGACCGCATCGCGGATGTCCTTCACCCCGCCGAGCACGGCCGAAATCGGAATGAACTCGAGCCCGAACGCATCGGCCATCAGTCGCGCGAGCGTGGTCTTGCCCACGCCCGGCGGGCCCCAGAAGATCATCGAGTGCAGCCGCTTCGACTCGAACGCGACGCGCAGCGGCTTGCCCGGTCCGAGCAGATGCGTCTGCCCGATCACCTCGTCGAGCGTACGCGGCCGCATCCGCTCCGCGAGCGGCGCCGCCGCAAGCGCCCTGGCCGCGGGAGGCGGGGCAGGCAGATCGTTGGCGAAGAGGTCGGTCATGTTCAGTGGTGCCAAGCGGTGCATCAGGGAAAGGTTGCGCCCGCCCCCGCCTGTCGACGGAGCGTCGGCCGAGCGGCCGTGACGACACAGCGAGAAGCGACTGACCCCCGTCCGCACCCAGGTCAGCGCGTCGCGCCGAGTCGGCCGCGTCGACCGTCTCGCTGAAACGCCGTCAGGCTAGCATCCGGTCCTCGACTCGTGGCAGGACTCGAACATGGTGACGAAGTTCAATCGCACAAGCATCGCTGCGGCGCTGTGGCTGGCGTGCGGCCCGGCGTTCGGGCAGACCGATGCGCTCGAACGCGCGGCGCAGGAACCCGGCGCGGTAAAGACCGAATCCGGTCTAATCTATCGCGCGCTGAAAGAGGGCAACGGCCGGCAACCGCAGGCAGCCGACCGCGTGCGCGTGCACTACCGCGGCAGCTTCCCCGACGGCCGCGAGTTCGACAGCAGCTACAAGCGCGGCGAACCGGCCGAGTTCCCGCTGAACCGCGTGATCCGCTGCTGGACCGAAGGCCTTCAGCGGATGAAGGTCGGCGGCAAGGCCAAGCTCACCTGCCCGCCCGCGATCGCGTACGGCGAACGCGGCGCCGGCGGCGTGATCCCGCCAAACGCGGTGCTGCAGTTCGAGGTCGAGCTGCTCGCCGTCGTCGCGCCCGGCTTCGACCCGGCGAAGCCCGCCGCCCCGCACAAGTAGCCGCGCCGGCGCAAACCGTGGCCGCCAGCTCCACCCGCGCGATCTTCTTCGCCCTCGGCGCCAACACCGGGATTGCGATCACCAAGTTCGCCGCGGCCGCTTACACCGGCTCGGGCGCGATGCTGGCCGAGGCGATCCATTCGGTTGCCGATTGCGCCAACCAGCTTCTGCTGCTGCTGGGACTGAAGCGCGCGAAGCTGCCCGCGACCGCCGAGCACCCACTTGGCTACCAGCGCGTCACGTACTTCTACTCGATGATGGTCGCGCTGCTGCTGTTCCTCGCCGGCGGGCTGTTCTCGATCTACGAGGGTTGGCATCGCATCCACGCCGCCGAGCCGCTCAACGATCCGATCGTCGCGCTCGCCGTGCTCGGTGTCGCGATCGTGCTCGAAGCGATCTCGCTCGCGGGCGCGCTGCGCGAGATCCGCAAGGTGCAAGGACGGCGCAGCTTCTGGCGCTGGTTCCGCGAGACGCGTCAGTCGGAGCTGATGGTCGTCGCCGGCGAGGATATCGCCGCGCTCGGCGGCCTGGTGCTCGCGTTCGCCGCGGTGCTCGCCGCGATGGCCACCGGCAATGCGCTGTTCGACGCGCTCGGATCGATCGCCGTCGGCGCGTTGCTGATCGTCGTCGCCGTCGCGATCATGCGCGAGGTCAAGAGCATGATCGTCGGCGAGTCGGCCGAGCCCGCGCTGCGCGCCGAGATCCGCCGCTTCGTCGAGGCGCAGCCCGAGGTCGGCAGGATCGTCAACCTGATCACGCTGCAATGGGGCGAGCATTTGGTCGTCGCAGTACAGGCGCAGATGGCGCCGCAGCCTTCGGCCGAGGCACTCGTCGCGGCGATCAACCGCGTCGAGCACGCGATCCAGACGACCTGGCCGCAGGCGCGTTGGGTTTTCTTCGAGCCCGAACTGCCGCGCTCGCCCGCCGTGCGCCGATGACCTGGCCGCTACGCGCGTACCGCGCCGACGACGCCGAAGCGCTGGCGGCGCTATTCCGCGCCTCGGCGCGCGTGCTCGGCGCGCAGGCGTATTCGCCGGCGCACGTCGACGCCTGGGCGCGCTACCCGGAAGACATCGAAGCGTTCCGCGCGCGCCTGGCGCAGGGCACCACACTCGTCGCACTCGGCGGCGAAACGCCGGTCGGCTTCGGTCAGTTGAACCCGGCCGACCGCGTCGACTTCCTCTACGTCGCGCCAACGCACGCGCGCCGCGGTGTGGCGCAGGCGATCTACGACGCGCTCGAAGCGCAGGCGCGAAACCTCGGAACGGCAACGCTGCGCGCCGCCGCGAGCCGGCTGTCGAAGCGCTTCTTCGAGAAGAACGGCTGGACGGTCGTGCAGATCGAGCAGGCGCCGCGGTACGACGTGGTGTTCGAGCGGTACTTGATGTGCAAATCCCTGCGATCCGAGGTTCGCAGCGCAGGAGACCGACGCGACTCTCGTCGCTAGAAGCCGAGCCTTTCGAGTTCCGACCGCAGGCGCTCGCGCTGGCCACGGTCGGCGATCGACTGCGTTTCCAACCAGCCGCGCGCAGTAAAACCCGGACGCAAGGCCCTGATCTCTTCGGCGTGCCATGCGGCGTCTTCCAACCGGCCCGTGCTCGCAAGCGCTGCGGCCATGTAGGCGTGCACCTCGGCGTGCGAAGGATTACGCAGCAGCGCTTCCAGCAGGTTGGCGCGCGCCTGCTCGAACTCGCCGAGAAAGAAGTACGTGAGGCCCAGACCGTAGTAGTGCAGATAGCCGGGGCTCGGCGTCAGGCGCAGGGCCGAGCGCATCAGCGCGAGCCCTTCCGCCGGTCGGCCACGTTCGGACTGGATCCAGCCCATCAGGAAGTAGGCGTCGGCGTACGACGGGTTCAGCTTGACGGCCTCCTGCAGCAGGCGAAACGCTTCGGCGTGCTCGCGCCGGTTCATCTGGACGAACGCGAGAACCCAGAGCACTTCGGCGCTCTGAGGGTCGATGCGACGCGCGGCTTCGGCCATCTCGAGCGCCTTGTCCAGCGACGCGCTGACGTCGGCTGCCCAGTGCTGGCGGTATTCCTGCAGATGGGTCATGGCCACGCCCGCGTACGCGCGCGCGAAGCCCGGATCGAGGGCGATCGCCCGCCAGTACAGAGTGCGCGCTGTCTCGTTCTGCTGGCGCTCGCGCGCGCCCACCGCCAGCAGGCCGCGATGGAAGAGTTCGTACGCTTCGAGGCTTCGTGTGTAACGCCGGGCGACGCGCGAGCGTTCGGCTTCGTCGATCTTCACCGGCAGCGCCGCGAGGATGCGCGTGACCACGTCGTCCTGCAGGGCGAAAAGGTCCCCATACGCACGCTCGAAACGCGCGGACCAGAGGTGCTCGCCGGCCACGGCGTCGTTCAGCCGGACGTTGACGCGCAATCGATCGGACTCGCGCTGCACGCTGCCGGAGACGACATAGCGGGCCACGAGCGCGTCCGACGGCGCGTCACGTCCGCCCGAGGGTCCGGCCCCGGCGAGCACGGTCAGGCCCGAGACCTTCGCCAGATCTGTGCCGAGGTCCGCGGTCAGTCCGGCCGCAAGTGCCCGCTGTAGCGGATCGTCGCCGACGATCTCGAACGGTCGCACGAGGATCGTCGGCCGGGCCGCAAGCCGCGACACGTCGTTCTGCAGGCCCGGCACGACGTCGGGCGCAGGCCAGTCCTTGGTCCGATCGGTGCTGTTCAGCGTCACACCGACCGCAATCAGCGCAGTCGCCAAGCCCGCCAGAGCGACGAGCCTGTGCGGGGACCGCGCCCGCTTGCGCAACGACGCGTCCTCGCCCTGTGCGTGCGCGGCGGCGGCGGGCGATTCGGCAATCCATTCGACCGGCGCGATCAGCCGATAGCCGCGTTTGGAGATGGTCTCGATGTATACGGGTTGGCGCGCGGTATCGCCGAGCGCCTTGCGCAGTTTGATGACCGCGTGCGTGAGCGCGTCGTCGGTCACGACCACGCCGGGCCAGATCGCGGCGAAAAGCTGTTCGCGGCCGACAACCTGGCCCGGCCGTTCGGCCAGGTAGGTCAGCAGTTCGATCGCTCGCGGCTCGAGGCGAACCGTTTCGCCCTCCCGGCGAATCTGGTTCAGGGACCGATCGACGTGCCATGGACCGATCCGCAGCGTCGGCTGCGGCGGTGCCTCGACCTGTCCGGGATCTGCGCGCATTCACTCGCTCCGTGACCCATGCGCAGCGTGCCCAATTATGCGCCGCCGTCAATCCGTCGCAAAAAAGTCGTCGCTTCGTCGGGACAAGCGCTTTGTCCAGGGGCTCTACTGCGAAACATCCGTTTCCGGACGTCGAGGAGGACACAACATGAATGCCATGCGGAAGCTGGGAACATACGCCGCCGGCGCGGTCGCGGCGGGGCTCGGAGCCGTATCGCAAGCCGGCGGAACGGTCGGCGACAGGCTCGGCGACGTGCACTTCAAGGTCGAATGCAACGTCGCGGCGCAGCAGGAATTCGACCGCGCGATGGCCTCCTACCACTCGTTCGCCTGGGCGCTCCTCAAGGCGCCGCTCGAACGAGCGCTGAAAGCAGACCCCACCTGCGGCATGGTGCACTGGCTGCGAGCGCTGGCTATGCTCGACAATCCATTCGCCTGGCCGGTCAACCTTTCGCCGAAGACGCTCGCCGAAGGCCTGGCCGCGCTCGAAGCGGCCCGTGCAACCGGGCTGCGGACACAGCGGGAACGGGACTACGTGGCCGCGCTCGCGGTCTTCTTCAGGGACCACGACAAGGTCGATCATCGGACCCGCGTGCAGGCGCTGCAGTCCGAGTTGGAGAGACTCGCGCAGCGCTACCCGGACGACACCGAGGCGGCCGTTCTGCATGCTCTCGTTCTGTCGGTCAACTTCGACCCGAACGACAAGACCTACGCCAACCAGCTGCGGGCGGCAAGCATCCTCGAGCCGTTGTTCGCGAGGCAACCCGAGCATCCGGGCATCGCGCACTACCTGATCCACAGCTACGACTACCCGCCGATCGCCCACCACGGACTGGAAGCGGCGAAGCGCTACGCGCGGATCGCGCCGGCGGCGGCGCACGCGCAGCACATGCCGTCGCACATCTTCACGCGGCTGGGATATTGGCGTGAATCCATCGAAGCGAACCGCGCGTCGGCCAAGGTCGACGGCGACCGCACGCCCAATAGCGTTCACGCCTACGACTACATGGTCTACGCGTACCTGCAGTTGGGCGACGAGCGCGCGGCCGCCGACATCATCACCCACGCGTTCGGCGTCGCCAGCAAGCCGCAGAACTTCGGCGCCGCGTACGCCTATGCGGCAATGCCGGCACGCTTCGCGCTCGAACGCCGCGCGTGGAAGGAGGCGGCTCGACTGCCGCTGCGGCCTGCGGCCGACGCGTTTGCCTGGAACAAGTTTCCGCAGGCCGAAGCCGTCAATGCCTACGCGCGCGGCATCGGCGCCGCGATGAGCCAGGATGTTTCTGCCGCACGGCTCCAGATGAGCCGCCTGCATGCGCTGCGCGACGCGGCGGCACAGGCGAAGCTGGACTATTGGGCGGAGCAGATCGACATTCAAGCCGAGGTCGTGCGCGGACTGATCCTCTGTGCCGAGGGTCGATACGAGGAGGGTCTCGCCGCGCTGCGCAAGGCCGCCGCTCGCGAAGACGCGACCGAAAAACACGTCGTTACGCCGGGGCCGATCCTTCCTGCGCGCGAGGCGCTCGCGCTGTTGCTACTGTGGCTGCATCAGGCCGCCGACGCACTGCGCGAATTCGACGCGGTGCTCGACCGCGAGCCCAATCGCCGGCAAGCACTCGACGGCGCCGCAACGGCCGCGGAACTCGCGGGGGACGCCGAGCGCGCCAGGCGCTATGCAGCGCGGGTGAGGGAACTGACAGCAGGGAGTTGACACTGCGCTGCACGATCGCCCGACTCGCCGCCGGTTCGGCGTTTGGCTGCCTCGAGGCATGGCGCTTGCCCTACGCCCGCCGAAGGGGGTGTGGCGGACGGTTGCGTGCGTCCAAACGGTCTTCCACTTTCCGCACGCTCGGCCGCACCTGGCTGGTCGCGGGCGCGCATTGCTGGGCGCGCCCGCCCGGCTGATCGGCCTACGGCCTCAAGTACGCATACCCCTCGCGCTGCTGCAGCCGCGTGATCTCGGCGACACCCGAAGGCACGAAGGTCGCCTCGGGAATGAATTGGTCGCGCGTCAGCTTGCGGTTGCGCAGCGTGATCTGGCAGACGTCAAACTGCACACCCCGCGCCTTCAACTGCTCGACGATGATGTTGTACGGGTTGCCGTTCTTGTCCTTGGCGTCGTTCATCAGGAAGTCCACCCCGCGCGCGTGCGTGACGACGACGATCTTCGCCTTGGGATTGACCTCGAGGTGGTTGCCGATGTTGCGCAGCGCATCCATCGCCTGCGCCTCGGTGTTGTTGATGTGATAGACGACTTTGTCGGGCCCGACCGGATCGGCGTTGCCTGCCGCCGCGGTCATGGCCATGCCCAGCAGCGGCAGCGCCGCGGCGATGCGCAGGAAAGTGCCTCGCTTCATGTGTCCCCTCTTTGTGGTTGCTGTCGCGAACTCCGCCCGTCGCGAAAACGCCGGCCCGCGAGCGGGCCGGCGCGGCTCGATCGGCGGCCGTCCACGATGCAAGATCGCCGGCGGGCGCGCTTTATTCCCGCCCGGGAATAAACTGCCCGGCCAGGGAGTCAGTACAGGGTAAATGCCGTGCTGTCAGGCGAAGAGCGCGAGCGCTTCGAGCGGCTGATGCTGCCGCATCTGGACGCCGCGTACGGTCTCGCCCGCTGGATGACGAAGAGCGACGAACTGGCGAACGATGCCGTGCAGGAGGCGTTCCTGCGCGCGTTCCGCTTCTTCGGCTCGCTGCGCGGCGAGGACGGCCGCCCGTGGCTGCTGAGGATCGTTCGCAATGCCTGTCTGGAGCTGATGGAACGCGAGCAGTTCACCGCCGCCGAAGCCTTCGACGAGGAACGCCACGACGGCGCAGCCGCCGGCGCGGTCGTCGTGCTGCCGGTCAACCCGGAGGCGGCGGCGATCGAACGCGCCGAGCGCCAGCTCGTGCGCGACTGCGTTGCCGAGCTGCCGTGCGATTTTCGCGAGGTGATCGTGCTGCGCGAGCTGCACGGGTGCTCGTACCGCGAGATCGCCGACATCGTCGGCGTTCCGATCGGCACCGTGATGTCGCGGCTGGCGCGCGCACGGCGGCTGCTGCAGGGGCGGATCAGCCAGCGCGTCAGGCGCGACGGAACCGGAACATGAACTGCGAAGAAGCCGGCCGGCTGCTGCACGCTTACGCCGACTCCGAGCTGGAGCTGCAGAGCGCGCTCGCGGTCGAGCAGCATCTGCAGGTATGCGCGCGCTGCCGCGCTTCGTTCGCCGGCGTGACGGCGCTGCGTGCAGCGCTCGCGCGCGCGTGCGAACCCGAACGCGCGCCGCCGCAACTGCGCGCGCGCATCGTGCGTGAACTCCGCGGGCGCGGTGCGCCTGCCGCGGCCGCCGAGCGCAGGCGCGCGTGGCTGCTCGCTGCGCCCGGCATCGCTGCACTGGCGCTGGTCGCCGGGCTGCTGCTGGCGCAACCGTGGCGCTCCGACCCCGTGCACCGCGTCGTCCTGCACATCGCCACCGCGGACAACACCGCAGCGAACCTGCGGACGCTGAAGAACCTGCTGGACGCGACGCCGGGGTTGCACGCCGTCGTGGTCGCGCACAACGCCGGCATCGAGTTCCTGCTGCGCGGCGCGCGCGACGAAAACGGCCGTCCGTACGAGGAGATCGTGCGCGACTTCCGCGAGCGTGGGGTCGAGTTCCGAGTGTGCGGCAATACGCTGAAACGGCGTCGGATCGACACCACGGCAGTGATTCCCGAGGCGGTGCTCGTGCCGTCCGGGATCGCCGAACTTGCCCGCCTGCAGGGGCGCGAGGGGTACGTCTACCTGCGCTTATAGATGCGCGGGCGCGTCACTTGTCTTCCAGCACGTCGGCGCCCCGCGGCGGCGTGAAGCGGAACTGCGCGGCGTCGACCTTGGGGTTGCGCTCGACCTTGGCGAAGCGCAGCAACGAGACCTGGCCGAAGCTGTCGGTCAGTTGCATCGCCACGGGCAATCCTTCGCGGAAGCCGATTTCGATGCGCTCGAACGGCGAGTCCTTAGCGCGTGGCCTGGCGACGACCCATTCGAGCCCGTCGCGGCTGCCGGCGTCGGTCACGTCGAATTCCTTTTCGAAGGCATCGGAGCCGAACAGGATCGACGCGGGGCTCGCGGGGATCGCGCCAGCGAGCGTCTTGACGGTGACCTGGTTCAGGTCCTTGTCGTACAGAAAGAGCTTGTCGCCGTCGGCGACGATCGTCTGCTCGTACGGCTTGTCGTAGACCCAACGAAACTTGCCGGGGCGCTGGAACACGAAGTGGCCCGAAGAGTTCTGGGCAGTCGCGCCGGCGCGGCTCGTCACGCGCTGCGTGAATTCGCCGCGCGCGGTTTTGGTCTGCGTCAGGAAGTCGCGGAGCTGATCGACTGCGGTGGCGTGGGCTGGGCCGGCGATCGTCAGGCCCGCGCACAGAGCGAGCGCGGAGATCCCTCGCTTCGCTCGGGATGACAGCACGAGGAAAGCTCGGGATGACGTGACTAAAGAAGCTCGCGATGACACGACGAAAGTACCTCCGATGACGCGGACGCAGCGGCCGGGGATGACACGCGGCGGATCGCTTGGGCTGTCGAACGGAGGCACGCTGGCGATGACGGACGCCGCATCACGCTTCGCGGTTGGGGACCAGGATCTCGCGGTTGCCGTTGGGCTGCATCGGCGAAACGAGTCCAGCCTTTTCCATGTCTTCGAGCAGGCGCGCGGCGCGGTTGTAGCCGATGCGCAGATGGCGCTGCACCAGCGAGATCGACGCCCGCCTGTTCTTGACGACGATCTCGACCGCCTGGTCGTACAACGGATCCGCCTCCGCCGCCGGTTGACCGTCACCACCCGCGCCTGCCGCCTCGGCTTCGGGCGCATCGAGCACGCCTTCGACGTACTGCGGCGCGCCTCGGCTCTTCAGGAACTCGACGACGCGATGCACCTCGGCATCGCTGACGAAGGCGCCATGCACGCGCGTCGGCAGTCCGGTGCCGGGGGCCAGATACAGCATGTCGCCCTGCCCGAGCAGAGTCTCGGCGCCCATCTGGTCGAGGATCGTGCGCGAATCCACACGGCTCGACACCTGGAAGCTGATGCGCGCCGGGATGTTCGCCTTGATCAGCCCGGTGATCACGTCCACGCTCGGCCGCTGGGTCGCCAGGATCAGGTGCATGCCCGAGGCGCGCGCCTTCTGCGCGATGCGAGCGATCAGCTCCTCGACTTTCTTGCCGGTGACCATCATCAGGTCCGCCAGCTCGTCGATCACGACGACGATGATCGGCAGCGGCTCGAGCGGCTCGGGCGCCTCGGGCGTCAGCGAAAACGGATTGCCGATCGGCTCGCCCTTCGCGCGCGCCTCGGCGATCTTCGCGTTGTAGGTCGACAGGTTGCGCACGCCGAGCTTGCTCATCAGCCGGTAGCGGCGGTCCATCTCGCGCACGCACCACTGCAGCGCATGGCCGGCTTCGCGCATGTCGGTGACCACGGGCGCGAGCAGATGCGGGATGCCTTCGTACACCGACAGCTCGAGCATCTTCGGGTCGACGAGGATCAGCCGCACCTGCGACGGGTCGGCCTTGTACAGGATCGACAGGATCATCGCGTTGATGCCGACCGACTTGCCCGAGCCGGTCGTGCCCGCCACCAGCAGGTGCGGCATGCGCGCCAGATCGACGACGACCGGCTTGCCGGCGATGTCCTTGCCGAGGCCGAGCGTGACCAGCGAATGGCTGTCGTTGTAGACGCTCGAGCCAAGGATCTCCGCGAGCTTGACCACCTGCCGCTTCGGGTTCGGCAGCTCGAGCCCCATCAGGTTCTTGCCGGGAATCGTCTCGACCACGCGAATCGACACCAGCGACAGCGCGCGCGCCAGATCCTTCGCGAGGTTGACGATCTGGCTGCCCTTGACGCCGACCGCGGGCTCGATCTCGTAGCGCGTGATCACCGGGCCGGGGTACGCGGCCACCACCGAGGCCTCGACGCCGAAGTCCTTGAGCTTCTTCTCGATCAGCCTCGAGGTGAACTCCAGCGTCTCGGTGGAGATCGCTTCCACGCCGGGCGGCGGCTCGTCGAGCAGGTCGAGCGCGGGCAGCTTGCCGTCGGCCAGTTCCGCGAACAGCGGCACCTGCTTCTCTTTCTGCTTGCGCTCCGACGGTTTGACGTGCGCCGGCGGCCGCTCGATGTGCACGGCAGGCGCGTCCTCGATGCGACTGCGCTCCTGCGCGAGCGCGGCTTCGCGGCTGCGCGCGGCGGCTTCGCCGATCGCGCGGTCCTCCTTCGCTTCGCGCGCGGCGCGCACGCGCTCGACGAGCCGCTCGAAGAACGCGCCGACCCGTTCGGCGACCGCCAGCCACGAGAAATCGAAGAACAGGCTCGCGCCGATCAGCGCCGCGACCAGCAGCGCGACGGTGGCACCGGTGAAGCCCAGCCCGCTCGCGAGCCACTCGCCGACGTAGCGGCCGAGCACACCGCCGCGCTCGTCGGGCAGATAGCGCGAAACCGTGTACAGCCGCAGGTATTCGACGCCGGTCGCGCCGATCATCAGCGCGAGGAGCCCGATCGCCTGCAGCCAGTCGGGCAGACCCTGGTTCGCGTACGGCGCGTGCAGCCGTCGGAATCCGCGCACGACCCAAGCGGCGCCCGCCGCGACCAGCAGCCACGCGGAGAAGCCGAACACGAGCAGCAGCACGTCGGCAAGCCACGCACCGACGCGACCGCCGATGTTGTGCACGGTCACTCCGGTGGCCGCGTGCGTGAAGCCGGGGTCGGCGCGGTCGTAGGTCGCCAGGATCGCCGCGAGCGCGATCACCGCCACCGCGCCGACGATCCAGCCCGCTTCGGCAACGAGCCGCGCGACGCGCGGGGAAACCTCGGCGGGTGCGTTCGCCTTCCGGCCGCGCGCCGACGTTCGCGCCGCCGACACTTCGGAATCGCTGCTCGTTTCCGCTCTCGATGTCATCGGACCGATTATAGGTGCGGGGGTCGTCTTCCCTCGGAGATCGGCCGTCCGGCATCCCGCGTTCGTCGCACCGTCACGGGCGTCCGCGCCGCGCGCCGGGCGATTCGTCGCGTCCGCTTGCAGGCCCCGGCGCCGGCGCACAGAATCGGCCCGTCGACGCCATGGCCACACTGACCGCCCCGCTCGCCCATGCGACCGATGCCGATGCGCGGCCTCGCACGCGCTTCATCGAGGACTTCTTCGCGGTTTTCAACCTGCGCTCGATCGCCGCCGTCTTCTATTTCTGCCTCACGCTCGTGCTGATGGTCTGGATCGGCTTTCTGCACATCGACCCGCTCGAGCAGTGGTTCCATACGGTCGTCGTCTCGCTGCGGCAGACGCTGATCAGCGGCGTTGCGGCGCTGGCGGCGATCGCGTTGGCGCAGGCGGGACTGCCGCGCCTGGCGCTGCGGCACCGCGCGCTCGAGTTCGCGCTGGCGGCGCTGTCGATCGCCGCAGTCGCCGCCGCTGCGTACGCGCTGCGCGCGTACGTGTACGGCTCGCCCGTGGCGACCCTGTTCGAGCGGCCGTGGCGGACCGCCGCGATCGTGACGCAGTGGACCGTCGTCGGCTGCATCGGCTACGCGCTGTTTGACCTCGGCCGCCGCGAGCGCGAAGCGCGCGAGCTGCTGGCGGCCGCCGCGCGGGAAAGCGACGCACTCGCCGCACAGATGATGCAGGCGCGGCTGTCGGCGTTGCAGGCGCAGATCGAACCGCACTTCCTGTTCAACACGCTGGCCAACGTCAAGCGGTTGTACGAGACTTCCCCGGGCAGCGGCCGCACGATGCTCGGAAGCCTGATCGGATATCTGCGCGCCGCGCTGCCGTCGATGCGGCAGTCCGGCTCGAGCGTGCGCCGCGAGCTCGACCTGGCGCGCTCGTATCTGACGATCCTGCAGTTCAGGATGGGCGACCGGCTCGCGTTCAGCGTGGACGCCGACGCCGGCGCGCTCGACGTGGCGCTGCCGCCGATGGTGCTGCCCACGCTCGTGGAAAACGCGATCAAGCACGGGCTGTCGCCGCTGCCCGAAGGCGGCCGCATCGACGTGCGCGCGCGCACCGAAGGCGATGCGCTGGCGATCGAGGTCAGCGATACCGGCGCGGGCTTTCGCGCGAGCGGCGGCACCGGCATGGGTCTGGTCAATACGCGCCAGCGTCTAGCCACGCTGTACGGCGACCGTGCCTCGCTCGAACTGGCCGCCAACACGCCGCGCGGCGTGATCGCGAGACTGCGGCTTCCGCTGGCGCGGGCCGAGCCGGAGCCGCGATGAACGCGATCGTCGATCGTCTGTACGTCGCCGGACCGCGGGCGGGACTTCGCTTCGCGTGGCAGGCGTGGCGCGCGCTGACCTGGCGTCACTGGGCATTCGCGCTGGCAGCAGCGCTGCTCGCGAGCCTGGCCAGCACGGTGTCGCAGGCGGAAACGGTGGCGCGCACCGGCCAGACTGCGCTGATGGCCACGCATCTGCTGCTGGTGCTGCTGATGGGGCTCGCGCTGCTGCTGGGCTGGGCGGTGGCTGACCGCATGGACGACGGCCGCCACCCGCGGCCGGTGCGCATGGCGGCCGCGCTCGCGGTGGCGTCGCTGATCGACGCGCTGCTCACTCCCGCGGTCGTGCGCGTCTTCGATCTGCCCGATGCGTTGAGCCTGATGTTCACGGAAAAAGGCAAGCCGGTTCCGCCGTTGGCGACGCTGGTATTGATGGGCTGGCTCGACGGCGTCGTCTTCGGCGGGCTGGTCTATGCGGTGGCGGAGTTCCACCGCGCGAAACGTCTGCGCGCGGCGGAGGTCGCACGCGCTCGCGCCGAGCAGGCGAAGCTTTCGCGCCGGCTGCTCGAATCGCGGCTGGCGGCGATGCAGGCGCAGGTCGAACCGCAGTTCCTGTTCGACAGCCTGGTCGACATCGAGGCGCTGTACCAGCGCGATGCGGCCGCCGGCGCGGCGATCCTCGACCGGCTGATCACCTACCTGCGCGTGGCGCTGCCGCGGCTGCGCGAAGCCGGCTCGACGGTGCAGGCCGAAGCGGAACTGGTCGCCGCGTACCTGTCGGTGGTCGCCGCGCGGCACGGCGGACTGCCGCAGACGCAAGTGACGGTCGCCGCGGACTGCGCGGCAGCGCGTTTCTATCCAATGCTGCTGCTGCCGCTCGTGCAACGGGCGATGCGCGGCGAGGGCGGCGCGCCGCCGCGGCGCGTCGCGCTGGCGGTCCGTTGCAAGGGCGATGCCCTGATCGCCGAACTGCGCATCGCGGCGACCGGCCTGTGCGACGACACGTCCGATCTCGTGCGCGTGCGCGAACGGCTCGCCGGTCTGTACGCCGGCCGCGCGCGGCTCGATTGTGTCGAGGAAGCGTCCGAAGGTACGACGTTCACGCTGCACATTCCGTATGAGCTCGCCGACCGCGCTCGTCGCTGAAGACGAACCCACGCTACGCCACCAGCTCGTCGAGCAGCTCGGCCAGCTCTGGCCCGAACTCGCGATCGTCGCCGAGGCGGCCGACGGCGTACAGGCGCTGCGGCTGCTCGAAGAGCACCGGCCAGACGCGCTGTTCCTCGACATCCAAATGCCCGGCGCGACCGGGTTGGAGGTCGCGCGCCAGGCGAGCGGCCGCTGCCACGTGGTGTTCGTCACCGCGTACGACGAGTACGCGGTCGCCGCTTTCGAGCAGGGCGCGGTCGACTACGTGCTGAAGCCGATTTCCGCGGCGCGGCTGTTCACGACCGTGAGCCGGTTGAAGCAGCGGATCGCCGCACCGCCGGCGCGCATCGACGCGGTGCTCGATCGCATCGGCAGCGGCGCGCCGCAGAAGACCTTCCTGCGCTGGATCAATGCGTCGGTCGGGCAGAACCTGAAGGTGATCACGGTCGACGAGATCGCCTACTTCCAGGCCGACAACAAGTACACGCGCGTGGTCACCAACGACGGTGAGGCCCTGATCCGCAAGCCGCTGAAGGAGTTGGTCGAGGAGCTCGATCCCAACCAGTTCTGGCAGATCCACCGCTCGACGCTCGTCAACGCCAGCGCGATCGCCGGTGTCACGCGCGACTTTCGCGGCCGCATGCTGGTCAAGCTCAAGCGCCGCGACGACACACTGCTCGTCTCCGACAGCTACACGCATCTGTTCCGGCAGATGTGACGGACGGCCGCTCGCGGCAGCCGCTCGACCGCATCCGCGTGCGATCGGCGATCCGGACCCGCCTCATCCGGACGCTCTAGCCGGCGCTCGCGCGGCGCATGAAGAACCCCCAACCTATAATCGCCCGCGCTGACTGCGGTGCGATCCGCCGAGGAGAAATCGATGACGACCACCCGACACGCGCGCGTGCTGATCCTCGGATCGGGGCCCGCGGGCTACACGGCTGCGGTGTATGCGGCGCGCGCGAATCTGAAGCCGATGCTGATCACGGGGCTGGCGCAGGGAGGCCAGTTGATGACGACGACCGACGTCGACAACTGGCCGGGCGACCACGACGGCGTGCAGGGACCGGAACTTATGGAGCGCATGCGCAGGCACGCCGAACGGTTCGACACCGAGATGGTGTTCGACCACGTCCACACGGCCGATCTGGCACGCCGGCCGTTCAGACTCGTCGGCGACTCGGGCGCGTACACCTGTGATGCGCTGATCATCGCCACCGGCGCCTCGGCCAAGTACCTCGGGTTGCCGAGCGAACAGGCGTACATGGGCAAGGGCGTATCGGCGTGCGCCACCTGCGACGGCTTTTTCTATCGCAACCAGGACGTGTGCGTGGTCGGCGGCGGCAACACCGCGGTCGAGGAGGCGCTTTACCTGGCCAACATCGCGTCGAAGGTCCATTTGATTCATCGGCGCGACAAGTTCCGCGCCGAGCCGATCATGGTCGACAAGCTGATGGCCAAGGTAAAGGAAGGCAAGATCGTGCTGCATCTGTGGCACGAAGTCGACGAAGTGCTCGGTGACGACAAGGGCGTCACCGGGGTGCGCATCCGCAACAACCAGACCGCGGCGAAGACGGATCTACCGCTGCAGGGCTGCTTCATTGCGATCGGCCACCAGCCGAACACCGACATCTTCAAGGGCCAGCTTGCGATGGCGGGCGGCTACATCGTCACCCGCGGCGGCTCCGAAGGCATGGCGACGATGACCAGCGTGCCCGGGGTGTTCGCCGCAGGCGACGTGCAGGATCACGTCTACCGGCAGGCCGTCACCTCGGCCGGTAGCGGCTGCATGGCGGCGCTCGACGCGCAGCGCTGGCTCGAAGCGCAGGAGACCTCGGCGGCGCCGGCAAACGGCCGCGCGGCCGTCGCCGCCTGAAGCCGGCGCAATCGCGATGGCCCAGCGCATCCGGGGCCTGGGAGAACTCGCCCGCCTGCGCGAGGCGCTGGCGCAGCGCGCGCAGGCCGAAGCGAACCGGCGCCGCGAACAAGCCGATCTGCACCGGCGCGAAGCGGCCGCTGCGAGCGAGTTCTGGGCAGCCGTCGAAGCGCTCGGCGACGTCAAGCCGCTCGCGCCGCACGGCCGCAAGCATCACGCGCGGCCGCCGCATCCGCCGCAGCCGAAGCAGCGGCAGCTCGACGAGCGGCAGGTCCTTGCGCAGTCGGTGTCCGACGAGATCGACATCGAGTCGCTGCTCGACACCGACGAGTCGCTGTCGTACCGGCGGCCCGGCATCGGCCCCGACGTGCTGCGCAAGCTGCGACGCGGCGATTGGGTGATCCAGTCCGAGCTCGACCTGCACGGCCATCGCGTCGACCAGGCGCGCGAGGAACTGGCGGCATTCCTGAAGGAAGCGATCAAGCGCGGGCTGCGCTGCGTGCGCATCGTCCACGGCAAGGGCCTGGGCTCGAAGGACCGCCAGCCGGTGCTCAAGGGCAAGGTGCGTGCGTGGCTCGTTCAACGCGACGAGGTGATCGCGTTCTGCCAGGCGCGCGCCGCCGAAGGCGGCAGCGGTGCGCTGGTGGTTCTGCTGCGGCCGTCGACGGCGTCCGCGCCCAGGTTCTGACGTGCAGCCGCAGGTCGTCATCGTCCCGGCGATCGAGTTTCTGGCGGTGCTCGCATGCGCGTTCTCGGGCTTCGCCGAAGCGCGCAGCAAACAGATGGATCCGGTGGGCGTGTTCACCGTCGCCTTCGTCACCGCGTTCGGCGGCGGCACGCTGCGCGACCTGCTGCTGGACCGCCGTCCGTTCTTCTGGGTGCAGCACTACGAGTACGTGATCCTGATCCTCGTGCTGACGCTGATCGCCGCGCCGGTCATGAAGCTCGCGCAGCGCGTGGTCCCGACGACCGCGTTCGTTGTCGCCGACGCGGTCGGACTGGGGTTCTTTTCGATCGCCGGCGTGTCGGTCGCTGCCACCTTCGATTCTCCGTGGATCGTCGCCGCGATGATGGGTGTCATCACCGGTGTGGCCGGCGGCATCCTGCGCGACGTGATCCTGAACGAAGTGCCGATGGTTCTGCGCGACGGGAAGCCATACGCGCTCGCCGCGTTCGTCGGCTGCTGGTTCTATCTGGCGATGGTCCACTTCGGATCGCCCGAGACGATCGCGCTGTGGACTTCGGCAACGCTGATCGTCGCGGTCCGGCTGATCGCCTGGCGCGCGAATTGGACGATCAAGTAGCCGGCTCCTTCGCTCGCCACGGAGGAAGACGAATGTTCTCCGCGGTGAACGGAGCCCTCGCCAACCGGCGCGCCTGACGCGCCGGCGGATCGTCAGACCGCCGCTTCGCCGGTTTCGCCGGTGCGGATGCGGATCACCTGCTCGACTGGCCGCACGAAAATCTTGCCGTCGCCGATCTTGCCGGTGCGCGCGGCGCGCTGAATCGCCTCGATCGCGCGTTCCACGAGCGCGTCGGCGACGACCGCCTCGACCTTGACCTTCGGCAGGAAGTCGACGACGTACTCGGCGCCGCGATACAGCTCAGTGTGCCCCTTCTGGCGCCCGAAGCCCTTGACATCGGTGACGGTCAACCCGCTGACGCCTACTTCCGCGAGCGCTTCGCGAACTTCGTCGAGTTTGAACGGCTTGATGATGGCGGTGATCTGTTTCATTGGCTGGCCTTGATCGGGTTCCGCGCCATTCTAACGCCGCAACCGCGACCAACGCCGCCGTGCGGTGGGTCGGCGCGCGCCGCCCGCGCCGCGAATCGCGAAGTCGACTGGCGGACCCGGCGCCGCGTGCCGAAAGATGCCGCTTCAAGGCACTTGCGTTCGTCTCGCGTCGGCGCGACGAGCGCCCGGACCACAGCCACGGCGTCGCCCGCGGCGACGTCTGTGCAAAGGATCCGGCTCAGGATAATGGTCGCTGCAGCAGGTGCACGTAATCGTGCCGCGCGGTGTTGACCGTCGAGACGCGATACTCGATCGGCTTGTCGCCGAAGGTCAGGGCGGTCCGGCGCACCTGTAGCAGCGCAGTGCCCGGCGCAACGCCGAGGACGCGCGCAGCCGTGCGATCGGCCGCGACCGCCCGCGCCCGCTCGCGCGCGCGCACGATCGTGATGCCGAAGTCGACCTGGTAAAGGTGATAGATCGTGCTCGGACGGCGCTCGAATTTCGCCTGCGTCAGCCCCCGCAGCAGCTTGGCCGGCACCGCGATGCGGTCGTGCACGACCGCCTGGCCTTGAAGCGACAGCCGGTTTTCGATCAGCACGGCGGGCTCCCCGACCCGCACGCCCAGCGCTTCGGCGGCTTCGTCGTCAAGCCGGCCGCGCTCAAACGACAGCAGCTCGACGCGCGGCGCCTCGCGCAGTCCGTCGCTGCGCTCGACGTGAAAGAACTGGAACAGGAACCGGTCGGCATTGTGCGTCGCCACGTAGGTTCCGCGCCCCTGCCGGCGTATCAGGATG
The DNA here is from genome assembly GCA_964539745.1 of uncultured Burkholderiaceae bacterium. Taxonomy (GTDB): domain Bacteria; phylum Pseudomonadota; class Gammaproteobacteria; order Burkholderiales; family Burkholderiaceae_F; genus DSNY01. The sequence continues at coordinate 26,315 of CAZIJU010000039.1, forward strand.
TGCTCGGCGACGAGTTCGTCGACGGCACGGCGCAGCGTCCCGATCGACACGCCGAGGGCCGCGGCCAGTTCGGTCTCGCTCGGCAGCGCCCCGCCCGGCGCCACGGTCCCCGACTCGATCGCATGCAACAGTGCGCGCTTGACCGCCCGGTACAGCGGCAATCCCGGAGTTTCCGGCGCGACGGCGCGGAAGGCGGCAGCGATCGACACGAAACCATGCTACCGGGCTGCATCGCGGTCCTTCAAGTCATGTAGATGACCTGTTTGACGGGCCGCACGGCCGGCCCGACACTGTCGCCCGATCACATGGGAGCCAGATCGATGATTCATTTCCTGTTGCACGATCCACGCGACACCGTCGGCGTCGTCGTGGTCGAGGGCGTCAAGGCCGGCATGACCCTGAACGGCTGGATCATGGACGAAGACAAGACCGTGTCACTGGTGGCGCGGCAGGACATTCCGATCGGCCACAAGATCGCGCTGCGCGACATGAACCCCGGCGACAGCGCGATCAAGTACGGCCTCGATATCGGACGGGTCGTCGCGCCGATCAAAGCCGGCGAGCACGCCCACGTCCACAACATCAAGACCAAACGCTGGTAAGTCCGGGGAGCGAACATGAGCATCATCGACAGAAACACCACCTTCCTCGGCTATCGGCGCGAAAACGGCCGGGTCGGCGTCCGCAATCACGTCATCGTCCTGCCGGTCGACGACCTGTCCAACGCGGCGGCCGAGGCCGTGGCCCACAACATCAAGGGGTGCATGGCCATCCCCCACCCGTACGGGCGCCTGCAGTTCGGCGCTGACCTCGAGCTGCACTTCCGTACGCTGATCGGCGCTGGCTGCAACCCGAACGTCGCGGCCGTCGTCGTCATCGGTATCGAGGACGGCTGGACGCAGAAGGTGGTCGACGGGATCAAGGCGACAGGCAAACCGGTGGCGGGGTTCGGCATCGAGCTGCACGGCGATCACGACACGATCATGCGGGCGAGCAAGGCCGCACGCGAGTTCGTGCAGTGGGCGAGCGAGAAACAGCGCGAGCCCTGCCCGATCGGCGAACTGTGGGTGTCGACCAAGTGCGGCGAGAGCGACACCACCAGCGGCTGCGGCGCCAATCCGGCGGTCGGCAACGCCTTCGACAAGCTGCATGCGCTCGGCAACTACCTGTGCTTCGGCGAGACGACCGAACTGACCGGCGGCGAACACATCGTCGCCGCGCGCTGCGCCAACGACGCGGTGCGCGAGCGCTTCATGTTCATGTTCAACCGCTACCAGGAGGTCATCAACCGGCACAAGACCTCGGATCTGAGCGAGTCGCAGCCGACCAAGGGCAACATCGCCGGCGGACTGACGACGATCGAGGAGAAAGCGCTCGGCAACATCCAGAAGATCGGTAAGAAGTGCACCGTCGACGGCGTGCTCGACAAGGCGGAGACGCCGACGCACCCGGGGCTGTGGTTCATGGACTCCTCGTCGGCCGCGGCCGAGATGGTCACGCTGTGCGCTGCCGCCGGTTTCGTGGTCCACTTCTTTCCGACCGGCCAGGGCAACGTGATCGGCAATCCAATCCTGCCGGTCATCAAGATCTGCGCGAATCCGCGCACCGTGCGAACGATGAGCGAGCATATCGACGTCGACGTCACGGGACTGCTCCAGCGCGAGATCACGCTCGATCAGGCCGGCGACAAGCTGCTCGAGTGCATGCTGCGAACGGCCAACGGCCGCCTGACCGCAGCCGAGGCGCTCGGCCACCGCGAGTTCGTGCTGACGAGACTGTACGAGTCGGCGTGACCGAGCATGGCGCGCATCGTCATCAGCGAGTTCATGGACGACCATGCGCTGGCGCGGCTGCGCGCCGCGGGCCACGACGTGCTCTACGACGCCGCGCTGGTCGACGATGCCGACAGGTTGCGCCGCGAGGCTGCCGGCGCCGACGCGTTGATCGTGCGCAACCGCACGCAGGTGCGCGGCGCGCTGCTCGACGCGCTGCGGCGCTGTCGGGTGATCGGTCGGCTCGGCGTCGGGCTGGACAACATCGACGTGACAGGTTGCGAGGCGCGTGGCATCCGGGTCATTCCGGCAACGGGCGCGAATGCGCAATCGGTCGCCGAGTACGTCGTCACGGCCGCGTTGATGCTGCTGCGCGCGGCGTACTTCGGCACCGCCGACGTCGCCGCCGGCCGCTGGCCGCGCGCGGCCCTGTCGAACGGTCGCGAGGTGCACGGCAAGGCGCTGGGGTTGATCGGCTTCGGCTCGATCGGGCAGCGAACGGGCGCGCTGGCCCGCGCCCTCGGCATGCAAGTCGCCGCGTTCGACGCCATGATGGACGCGGATCATCCGGCGTACGCCGCCACGGGCGTGCGGTTCGCAGGTCTGGAAGAGATCGTCACAACGAGCGACGTGGTCAGCGTGCACGTACCGTTGCTCGACTCCACGCGCGGTCTGTTCGACGCGAAGCGCATCGCTTCGATGAAGCGGGGCGCCGTACTGATCAACACCGCGCGCGGCGGGATCGTCGACGAGGCGGCGCTGGCCGCCGCGCTGCGCAGCGGCCACCTCGGCGGCGCCGCGATCGACGTGTTCGCCACGGAACCGCTGCCCGCCACGCCGCACTTCCAGGACTGT
>CAZIJU010000040.1:0-28581 GCA_964539745.1 uncultured Burkholderiaceae bacterium
ATTCCTCGCCTTCGGCTCGGAATGACAAGAGCGGCGTTGCGGCTCGGAATGACAATGGGGGCGTTGCGGCTCGGCATGGCGAAGGGCCACGGATGCGAGCGCCAGCCCGTCTGTCGTGTCACGAAGATTCGTAATGCTCGATAGCCGGCCGCGGCCGCGCGCGACGACAGCGTTGGTCGTGTGCCGCAGTGGCTGAGGCGGGCGCACCGCCGAGCGGACGGGTTCGTTGACGCCAACCATCGAGCAACGCGACGTCACGCGACGCGCGCCAACGGCCTGGCGTTCGCGTCCTTGACCCGTCGTCATTCCGTGCCGAAGGCGCGGGATCTCCGCGGCTCGCTATGCCGGGATCCCTCGCTTCGCTCGGGATGACACCCTTACCTCATTCCGAGCGGCGTCGCCCCTGTTGTCGTTTCGAGCCGCCACTTCATTGTCATTCCGAGCCGCCACTTCATCGTCATTCCGAGCCGAAGGCGAGGAATCTCCGCCGCGACCGATGCTCAGATCCCTCGCTTCGCCCCGGGATGACCCTGCCAGCGTCGGTGCCAGCCGGCGCCACGGACGGGTGAGCTTCGCGTCGCCATGAGCCACGCCGCCAAGTTGTTCCACACCGCACTCGCCTTGCATACCCGCACCTTCGCGTCGCTGGGCGCACTGCCCCGCATGGCCGCGCGCATGAAAAAAGGCGTTTCGGGCAGGGCGGTTGTGCCTTCGCTGGCGCCGGACATCGCGCGGATTTCGACAGCGACGTATTCGTGGCGATCGGTGGCGCCCTCCTCGAGGCTCAGCGACTGCGCTTCGGTCAGCGCGTCGTTGCGTTGGACGTCGGCCGTGTCGGTCGTCTCAATGTGGAGGTCGGGCAGCGGTTGCAGCGCGCTCAGACGCTGTGAATCTTTCTGCTGCGCGGCCCGCTGGCGACGAAATCGTCATACCTTCTCACACGCCGCCGTCGCCGCAGCCGCCTCGCGAGTCCGCTGCGCGATTGTCCGCCAGCCACGCGGCCGTGCCGCGAGCCGCGTCTACAATCCGCCGGCGATGCTGCGCGAAACCTACGGTCACCCGACCCGCCGCCTGGCCGAAGCGTGCGAGCGCTGCTACGGCGAGCGGCTCGCGTCGCTCGCGGTGTTCGGATCGGTCGCGCGGGGCACGATGCGGCTCGGTTGGTGCTCGAAACCGCGCGCGACATCATCGTCTGACGGGTAAAAAAATGGTGTCTGACCCCATTTTCAGGGGGCGGGTGGCGGGATGTCGCATCCTGGTGGTGGGCGACGTGATGCTCGACCGCTACTGGTTCGGCGAGGTCGAGCGCATCTCGCCGGAGGCGCCGGTGCCGGTCGTTCGCATCCAGCGCACCGAGGAGCGGTTGGGCGGCGCGGCCAACGTGGCGCGCAACGTCGTGGCGCTCGGTGCACGCGCGGGGCTGCTGACCGTCGTGGGCGAAGACGAAGCGGGCCGCGCGCTGGTGCGGCTGCTCGATGCATCGGGCATTGCGCCGTATGCGCATACCGACGGGCAGATGGCCACCACCGTCAAGCTGCGCGTGATCGGCCGCCGCCAGCAGATGCTGCGCGCGGATTTCGAGACGCTGCCCGACAACGAAGTGCTGCTCGCCAAGCTCGGCGAGTACGAAGCCCTGCTGCCCGACTACGACCTCGTGATCCTGTCGGACTACGGCAAGGGCGGGCTCACGCACATCGAGCGGATGATCGAGCTGGCGCGAGCGGCCGGCAAACCGATCCTGGTCGACCCGAAGGGCGACGACTACGCGCGCTACGCGCGCGCGACGATCGTTACGCCGAACCGCGCGGAGCTGCGCGAAGTCATCGGCCGCTGGAAGAGCGAGGCTGACCTGGAAGCGCGCGCGCAGAAGCTGCGGCGAGAACTCGAACTTCGGGCGCTGCTGCTGACGCGCAGTGAGGAAGGCATGACGCTGTTCACCGACGACGGCGCGTGGTCGGTGCCGGCGCAGGCGCGCGAAGTGTTCGACGTCAGCGGCGCCGGCGACACGGTGATCGCCACGCTCGGCGTGATGATGGCCGCGGGCGCGACGCTGCGGCAGGCGGTCGAGGCGGCCAACCGCGCCGGCGGCATCGTGGTCGGCAAGCTGGGCACGGCGACGGTGAGCTACGACGAGCTGTTCGCCACGCCCTGACGGGGCGATCAGCGCAGCACTTCGACGCGCGCGCCTGCTTTCGCGCGCAGCCACGTACGGTCCGCGGTGACGGCGATCGCGCCCGTGGCAGCGGCCAGCTGCAGACAGGCTCGATCGCCAAGCGATAGACCGAGCGCCCGGGTGGCACGGCGCAACAGCCCGCAGCGACGGGCCTGCTCGTGGTCGAAAGGCTCGATGCGGATGCGCAGGCCGTCGAGGATCCTCACGATCTCCTGCTCGTCCATGCCGACCTCGCTGAGCTTTCCCACGACCTCGGCGTAGTTGACCGCGCTCATCACACAGCGGCCGGACTCGAGCAGCTTCAAAAGCCTGTCCGAACCCGGTTCCGCGAGGACAAGTGCGAGCAGTGCGGAGGCGTCGAGAACGTGCGCTTTACTCACGTTCCGCCTCGCGGCGCCGCTCAGCGATCAGCTCGGCAGCGAGCGAACGGCCCCGCTTGATGTACCGCGCCACAGTCTGCTGCGCGAGTCTGACCCCCTGGCGCACCGAACGCACGTGCAGGCCAGACTCGTCGATCTCAAGCAGCAGATCGTCGCCCTCCTTGACGCCGAGCGCCTCCCGCATCGGTTGTGGAATGACGATCCGGCCACCGGTGCCGATGCGAGTGCGTGCAGACAGTCGACTCATGGCTAATCGGCGCGGAACTGGCAACGGGATACGATTCTGCCATCCTTGTAGGCGCGTGGCAACGGCGCGTCTAAGCATGGATCTGCCGCGCGCCCCGACCTCGCGTCTGCGGCAGTCCACCTACCATTTGGCTTATTCGCGCTTGTGACACCGCCACTTCGCATGTCCACTTGGGCGGCGCGGGCGCCGCTTTCGTCATCCCGACGCCGGCCCCGAGCCGCAGGAGGGATCTCGGCATCGCGAGCGGTCGGCATTGCCTGCCTTCGGCTCGGGGTGACGGGGGATCCGGGCTACGAATGTCGGTCGGTTGGCAAGGGTCATGAGCATTCGTAATGCTCGATAGAATCAGTGACGCGCGGACCATCACGATGGCCACGGTCCGTCACCCGCGCCAGAGTCACCGAGCCCATTCGATGAAGATCATCGTCACCGGCGCCGCCGGTTTCATCGGCGCCAACAACGTCCGCGCGCTGAACGACCGCGGCGAGACCGACATCGTCGCGGTGGACAACCTGACGCGGTCGGAGAAGTTCCGCAACCTCGCGGACTGCGAGATCGCCGACTACCTGGACAAGTCCGAGTTCATCGAGCTGGTGCGCCGGCGCGCGTTGCCGAAGCCCGATCTCGTCTTCCATCAGGGCGCGTGCTCGGACACGATGGAGTCCGACGGCCGCTACATGCTGGAGAACAACTATCGCTACTCGCTTGCGCTGCTCGACTGGTGCCAGCAGCTCAGCGTTCCGTTCATCTACGCATCGAGCGCCTCCGTGTACGGGCTCGGCCCGGTGTTCACCGAGGATCGGGCGCACGAGAAGCCGCTGAACGTCTACGGCTACTCGAAGTTCCTGTTCGACCAGATCGTGCGGCGGCGCATGCACGCGCTCGCCGCGCCGGTGATCGGACTGCGCTACTTCAACGTGTACGGGCCGCGCGAATCGCACAAGGGGCGGATGGCGTCGGTGGCGTTCCACCACTTCAACCAGTACCGCGCCGAAGGCCGGGTCAAGCTCTTCGAAGGCAGCCACGGCTACGGCAACGGCGAGCAGCGGCGCGACTTCATCCACGTCGACGACGTGATCGCGGTCAACCTGCACTTCGCCGCCAAACCGGTCTCCGGCATCTACAACGTCGGCACCGGCCGCGCGCAACCCTTCAACGACGTCGCGCTCGCCGTCGTCAACGCGATGCGCGAGGCCAACGGCAAGGGGCCGCTCACGCTCGCGCAGGCGGTCGCGCAGGGAAGTATCGAATACATCGCGTTCCCCGACGCACTGCGCGGCAAGTACCAGGCGTACACGCAGGCCGACATCGCACGGCTGCGCGCCACCGGCTTCGAAGCACCGATGCAGTCGGTCGAGCACGGCACCGCCGCGTACGTGCGCTGGCTGCTGAAAAATGGTGTCTGACCCCATTTATCAAAAATGGTGTCTGACCCCATTTATCGAGCATTGCGAGTCTTCGCGACACGACAGACCTTCTACCGCTCGCATCCGCCGCCCTTCGTCATTCCGGGCCGCAGGCGAGGAATCTCCGTCGCTCGCAACGCCGAGATCCCTCGCGTTGCTCGGGATGACGGAAGCGGTGTGGACACGGGCGACGCGAACTTGCGGGGTCGCGGTATCACGAGCTTGCGTAGGCCTGAATAAAAATGGGGTCAGACACCAATTTCCGGCGCGCGGCGTTCCTGGATCGCGACGGCGTGATCAACGTGGATCTCGGTTACGTCGCGAGGCAGGAGGACTTTCATTTCGTGCCGGGCGTGCTCGACGCGGCGCGCGAGCTCGCGCGCCGGGGGTTCGCGCTGGTGGTGATCACGAACCAGTCGGGCATCGCGCGGGGGATGTACACGGAAGACGATTTCCATCGGCTCACGCGCTGGATGCGCGAGCGCTTCGCGCAGGCCGGTGCGCCGCTGGCGGGCGTGTACTTCTGCCCGCATCATCCGACCGAGGGGCAAGGCCAGTATCGCGTGAACTGCACGTGCCGCAAGCCGGCGCCGGGCATGCTGCTGGCGGCCGCGCACGAGCTGGGACTCGCCCTTTCGCGCTCGGTGCTGTTCGGCGACCGGCGCTCGGACCTCGAAGCGGCGCACGCGGCGGGCGTTCCGCAGCGGATCTTGCTCGGCACCAACGGACGCGGCGCACCGGTCGACGCCGAGGACGGCGGGCTGGCCACCGCGCGCTTCGGCTCGCTCGCCGATGCGGTCGGAAGCCCCCTGCTCGCGCATCTTCTTGAAGAGGCCGCGCGTGCCTGAACGTCTGCCGCCGCCGCGCTTCGAAGAGAAGGTCGTCGCGCGCGCCGACCTCGCAGCCCGCGTCGCGCAACTCGCGCGACCGATCGTGCTGACCAACGGCGTATTCGACATCCTGCATCGCGGCCACGTGACGTATCTGTCGCGCGCGCGCGCGCTGGGCGCGAGCCTGGTCGTCGCGGTGAACTCCGACGCGTCGGTCCGCCGGCTCGGCAAGGGCGACGATCGTCCGATCAACAGCGAGTCCGATCGCGCCGCGGTGCTCGCCGCGCTGGAAAGCGTCACCCTCGTGACGATCTTCGACGAGCCGGTACCGCTGCCGGTGCTCGAGCTCGTGCGGCCCGACGTGTACGTCAAGGGCGGCGACTACGACGTGACGCAGATCCCCGAAGCGCAACTGGCGCGCACCTGGGGCGCGCAGTGCGTGGCGATCCCGTTCGAGCACGATCGTTCGACCACGGCGCTTCTGCGCAGGGTGCGCGAGCGGCAGTGATGCGCAATCCTGCCTGGGCGGATCTGGAGGCCGCGTTTCACGACACGACGCTCGAGCGCGGCCGGCGCTACGCGCGCGAGCACCGCGTCGACGGCGTCCGCAGCGAGCCCCTCGACGCGGCGGCCGTGCGCCTGCATGCGAGCGTTCAAGGCACCGAGCCGGCGCCGTACGAAGTCGCGGTCACGATCGAAGCGCGCCGCGGCGGGCTGCTGATCGACGGCCGCTGCACCTGCCCGGTCGGCTACAACTGCAAGCACGCGGCGGCCGCGTTGATCGCCGCGTACGGGCTGCAACCTACCGCGCGCCCGACCTCCGACGCGCTCGACGGTCTGGTGGCGTCGTGGCGCGCGAGCCCGGCGCCGGCGCCCGAGCCAGCAGCCGATTTGCGCGCCCCGTCTCATGCGTACTGGATCGAGCGCGTACGCGCGCTGTACGCGCCGCCCCCGCCACCTGCGCCGCGCAAGCAAAGGCTGGCGTACGCGATCGAGCGCGAGCCCTACAGCGACCGGCCGGTGGTCAGGCCGTTGATCGGCAACGTGCGAAAGGACGGCACACTCGGATCGCTGCGCCATGCACCCGAGGACGTCGCGACGATCCTGCGCAATCGGCCGCAGTACGTCGGCGAAGAGGACGAGCCGTTGTTGCGCGCGCTCGCATTGGCAAGCGAGTCGGGCATGCACGGGAAGGTTCTGACGCGTGATGGCGCGCTGCTGCGCACGATCGTTGAACAGGGCCGCGCGCTCGCAAAGCGATCAGAAAACTGGAACGACTACGCACCGCTGCGCATCGGCGAGCCGCGCGCGGCATCCGCGCACTGGGCTGCGGACGCACGGGGCCACCAGCGCTTCGCGTTTCGGATCGACCCACCGGCCGAGGTGCTCGCGCTCGAAGGACTGTGGTATCTGGATGCGGCGCGCGGCGAATTCGGCGAACTGAAGGCCGATGTCGATGCGGCGCTCGCAGCCACGTTGCTCGCAGCGCCGCCGATCGCACCCGCCGAAGCGGCTGCGGTAGCGCGCGAACTGGCCGCTGCGCTGCCGCCCGGCATCGCGCGCCCGCCATTGCCCTCGCCGATCGAAATGCGCACCGTACAGGCGCACGGCATCGTTCATCTGCGGCTCGCCAACGGCACCGCCGTGACGGGCCCGCACTACACACCTTCGATCGAACGGGGTGCGGCGCTGTTCGCTCACGTTCGCTACGGGCAGATGCCGGTGCGGCTGGACGACGACGGCCGCGCGCGCATGCACGAAGGCGCGCTCGTCGCACCCGTCATCGACGCGGCGCTGCACGCGAAGACGCTGAACCGGCTGCATTCGGCCGGCTGCCACGACATGCCGCATGCGAGCGGGCAGGCGCCGTACGAAAGCGCGTTCTTTTTGCACGACTCGCTGGTGCTGCCACTGATGCGGGAGTCGGTCCCGCGCTGGCGCAAGGCCGGGTGGGTCATCGATGTCGAACCCGACTTCGCCTGGCAGCCCGTGGCGGCGGGCACCTTTTTCGTCGCCACGGAGCCCGCGGCCGACGATCGCTGGTTCGGGCTGGAGCTTGGTGTGGAGGTCGAAGGCGAGCGCCTGTCGCTGCTGCCGCTGCTGGCGCACCTGCTGGCCGACCGCCGGCTGCGCGACTGGCTGCTTGCCGAGGACGGACGCGACACCGACACGGTCAACGTCCGCATCGACGCACGCCGCATCGTGGCACTGCCCGCAGCGCGGTTGCGCACGATCCTGCGCGCGCTGATCGAGCTGCACGAGCCCGCCTCCGGCGAGAAGCTGCGTCTGGCACGCACCGACAGCGCGCGGCTGCTGGAGCTGGTCGAAGCCGGTTTCGAGTGGCGCGGCGGGGAGCGATTGCGCGCGCTCGCCGAGCGGCTGGCGCGCTTCACCGCGATCGAAGAGGTCGCGCCGCCGCGCGGACTGGCCGCCGAGCTGCGGCCGTATCAGCGTGCGGGGCTCGCATGGCTGCAGTTTCTGCGCGAGCACGATCTGGGCGGCATCCTTGCCGACGACATGGGGCTCGGCAAGACCGTGCAGGCGATCGCGCACCTGCAGCTCGAAAAGGAAGCGGGCCGGCTCGCGCGGCCGGCGCTGGTGGTGGCGCCGACCTCGGTCGTGCACAACTGGCAGCTCGAGTGCGCGCGCTTCGCACCCGCGCTGCGGGTGCTCGTGCTGCATGGGCTCGCGCGGCGCGCGGCGTTTGCCGACATCGGAACGCACGACGTGGTGCTGACCACCTACCCGCTGCTGCCGCGCGATGTGGAGACGCTCGCGCAGCACGAGTTCCACGTCGTCATCTTCGACGAGGCGCAGAACCTGAAGAACGCCCGCACGCGCGCCGCCGAGGCGGCCGCGCGGCTGCGCGCGGCGCACCGGCTCGCGCTGACCGGCACGCCGCTGGAGAACAATCTCGGCGAGCTGTGGTCGCAATTCAACCTGCTGCTGCCGGGCTTTCTCGGCGACAGCCGGCGCTTCGCGCAGCTTTATCGAACGCCGATCGAAAAGCGCGGCGACGATGCGCGCCGCGCGCATCTGGCGCGGCGCATCCGGCCGTTCATTCTGCGCCGGACCAAGGACATGGTGGCGCGCGAGCTGCCGCCGAAGACCGAGATCGAGCACAGCGTCGAGCTCGCGGGCGCGCAGCGCGACCTGTACGAGACGGTTCGCGCGGCGATGCACGAACGCGTGCGCGAGGCGCTCGCGCGGCAGGGGCTGGCGCGCAGCCACATCGTCGTGCTCGACGCGCTGCTGAAGCTGCGCCAGGTCTGCTGCGATCCGCGCCTTGTGCGCGGCGATGCGGCGAAGAGGGTGCGCGAATCCGCCAAGCTCGAACGGCTGCGCGAGCTGCTGCCCGAGCTCGTCGCCGAGGGGCGGCGCGTGCTGCTGTTCTCGCAGTTCACCTCGATGCTGGCGCTGATCGAGGAGGCGGTCGCCGCACTCGGCATCGCGTACGTCAAGCTCACCGGCGACACCCGCGACCGCGCCACGCCGGTCGCGCGCTTCCAGCGCGGCGAGGTGCCGCTGTTTCTGATCAGCCTGAAGGCGGGCGGTACGGGGCTGAACCTCACCGCGGCCGACACGGTGATCCACTACGACCCCTGGTGGAACCCGGCGGTCGAGGACCAGGCGACCGACCGCGCGCACCGCATCGGCCAGGACAAACCGGTGTTCGTGCACCGGCTGATCGCGGCGGCCACCGTCGAGGAGCGCATCCGCGAACTGCAGGCGCGCAAGGCGGCGCTGGCGCGCGGCATCCTCGACGAGGACGCCGCGCTGGCGAAGGTGCTGACCGCCGAAGACCTGCAGGCGCTTTTCGAGCCGTTGCCGGCATGAGGTGCGCGGGTGCGCTGCGATCTTCTCGTGATCGGCGACGTGCAGGGCTGCCTGGACAGCCTGCACGCGCTGCTCGCGCGGGCGCCGAACGCGGCGCGGCTCGTTTTCGTCGGCGACATCGTCAACCGCGGGCCGCAATCGCTCGAGGCGCTGCGCTTCGTGCGCGCGCTCGGCGACCGCGCGGTCGTGCTGCTCGGCAACCACGACCTGCATCTGCTGGCGGTCGACGCGGGCATCCGGCCGCGGCACGCCGACGACACGTTGCAGGCGATCCTCGATGCGCCCGACCGCGCCGAGCTGATCGACTGGCTGCGGCGCCGGCCGCTCGCGCATCGCGAGGCGGGCGCTCTGTTCGTGCACGCGGGCGTGCTGCCGCAGTGGACTGCCGACAAGACGCTGGCGCTCGCGCGCGAGGTCGAGGCACGGCTGCGCGGCGACGACTGTCGCGCATTCCTCGCGACGATGTACGGCAACGCGCCGGCGCGGTGGGACGACGAACTCGAAGGTGCGGACCGGCTGCGTTGCGTGATCAATGCGCTGACGCGACTGCGCTTCGTCGCGGCCGACGGGACGATGGATTTCAAGGTCAAGGAGGGCGCGGCCGCCGCACCACCGGGTTACGTGCCGTGGTTCGAGCATCCGCAGCGCGCCAGCCGCGGCGTGCCGGTCGTCTTCGGCCACTGGTCCACGCTCGGGCTGCTGCTGCGCGACGACGCGATCTGCCTGGATACCGGCTGCGTCTGGGGCGGGCGACTCACCGCGATGAGCTGGCCTGACCGGCGGGTGTTTCAGGTCGACTGTCCGCAGGCGCGAGACCCGCTGGCGAAACGGGGCTGAACGCCGCGCGCGCATCGTCGAGCGGCACCGCCAGGTGCTGCGCGATCGCCGCGCGCGCCGCCGCGGCGATGCGGTGGCGGTTGCCGATTTCGCGCGCCGCGAGCGGCGCGAGGAATGCGACCTCGACCTCGAGCCCGCGCGCGGCGAGCGTGTTCCACAGCGAATTGACGAGCGCCATCTCGCCGACGAACGCGGTGGCGGTCGAGCGCTCGCCGCGCTCGGTGTAGCGCAGCGCGACCGGCCACACTTCGCCGCCGGCCTCGATCGCCGGCGCGATCAGGTTCGAGTGGAACGCGAGCACCCGGTCGCCGTCGGTCGTCGTGCCTTCCGGAAACACGGCGACCGTCTCGCCCGCGGCCAGCCGCTCGCGCACCCGGTGGTTGATCGCGGCGACGGCGTGGCGCCGGCCGCGCTCGATGTACAGCGTGCCCACCCGCGTGACCAGCCAACCGACGAGCGGCCAGCGTCCGATCTCGGCCTTTGCGACGAAGCGGCCAGGCACGCACGCGAGGATCGCGAACACGTCGATCCACGAGACGTGATTGGCGAGCAGCAGCCGCCCGCCACTGCCCGCGCCGATGCCGGTGCGCGCGATTGCGTCGTCCGGCGTCCGTCCGCTCGCGCGCAGCTTGACCCCGCAGATCGCGAGCAGCACACGCGACCAGCCACGCACGATGCGGTTGCGCGCCAGCGGCGCAAGCCACGGGAACGCGAGCGTGGCGATGGCCAATCCGGCGCAGATGTGCGCGAGCAGCGCGACGATGCGCAGCGGGGCCAGCGCTCGCCGCATCACGACAGGAAAATGGTGTCTGACCCCATTTTCGGGGTCAGCGGTGGAAGCGGAGTTCGCCGCCGACGATGGTCATGCGGGCGCGGCCTTCGAGCTCGTAACCGGCGAACGGCGTGCTCTTGCCGTGGCTGGCGAGCGCTTCTGGAATGACGCGCCAGTGCTCGTCGGGGTCGAACAGCACGAGGTCGGCCTTGGCGCCGACGGCGATGCGGCCGGTGTCCTCGCCGAGCACACGCGCGGGTTCGCTCGTGACCTTGGCGAGCGCCTTGGCCAGCGCAACGTTGCGCTCGCGCGCCCATTTGAGCACCAGCGGCAGCAGCGTCTCGAGCGCGGCGGCGCCGGGCGCGGCCTCGCCGAACGGCAGCATCTTGTCCTCGGCGCCGATGGGCGCATGGTCGGAGCAGATCGCGTCGATCGTGCCGTCGGCAAGCGCCTGCACGATCGCGTCGCGATCGCGATCGCCACGCAGCGGCGGATCGAGGCGAAACGCCGGATCGAAGTCGCCGATGTCGACGTCGGTGAGGTGCACGTGATGGATCGCGACGTCGCACGTGACCGGCAGCCCTTCGCGCTTGGCCGCGCGAACCAGTTCGATGCCGGCCGCCGACGACAGCCGGCAGACGTGCACGCGGGCGCCGGTGGCGCGCTGCAGCTCGAAGATCGTGTGCAGCGCGACCGTCTCGGCCTGCACCGGAATCGACGGCAGGCCGAGGCGACCGGCGACCGCACCCTCGGCCGCGACCCCGTTGCCTGCCAGCGTGTCCTCGACGGGCCGCAGCCAGATCGGCAAATCGAACGTCCTGGCGTAGCGCATCGCCGCGAGCAGTACGCCGTTGTCGTGCGGCAGGCTCGCGGTCTGCGCGAACGCCACGCAGCCGACTTCGGCGAGCGTTTCGATCGCCGCCAGCGCTTCGCCCGCGAGCCCCGCGGTCAGCGCGCCGAGCGGATACAGCCGCGCGCCGGCGGCTTCGCGCGAGCGTTGCCGCAGCATGCGCACCAACCCCGGCTCGTCGAGCGGCGGATCGGTGTCGGGCGGGCAGACCACACCGGTCACGCCGCCGGCCAGCGCCGCCCGCATCTCGCGCTTCAGCGCCCCATCGGCGCCCGGCTCGCGCATGCGCGCACACAGGTCGACGAGCCCGGGCGCGACGACGAGCCCGCGCGCGTCGATCGTGCGGTCGGCGGCGAAACCGGCCGGCGCACCGCCCACCGCGGCGATGCGCCCGTCGGCGACGAACACGTCGGCGGTCGCGTCGCGCCCCGTGGCGGGATCGATCACGCGACCGTTGCGGATGGCAAGCCTCATTGCATCGCCCTCGAAGACGCGACGATCGACAGCACGGCCATGCGTACCGCGATGCCGAAGGTGACCTGCGGCAGGATCACGCTCTGCCCGCCGTCGGCCACGCGCGAGTCGATCTCCACACCGCGATTCATCGGCCCCGGGTGCATCACGATCGCATCGGGCTTGGCGAGCGCGAGTTTCTCCGGCGTCAACCCGTAGTTGCGGAAATACTCCTGCGCGCTCGGCAGCAGCGCCCCTCGCATCCGCTCGTTCTGCAGCCGCAGCATGATGATCACGTCGGCGCCGCGGATGCCGTCCTCGAGCTTGGTGAAAACGCGGCAACCGAGCTGCTCGAGCCCGGCAGGCAGCAGCGTCAGCGGCCCGACCGCGCGCACCTCGGGCACGCCGAGCGTGGTCAGCGCGTGGATGTCCGAGCGCGCCACGCGCGAGTGCAGGATGTCGCCGACGATCGCCACGGTGAGATTCGTGAAGTCGCGCTTGTAGTGGCGGATCGTGTAAGCGTCGAGCAGGCCCTGCGTCGGATGCGCGTGGCGCCCGTCGCCGGCGTTGATCACGTGCACGTGCGGGGCGACGTGGCGCGCGATCAGGTACGGCGCGCCGCTCGCGGCGTGGCGCACGACGAAGATGTCGGCCTGCATCGCAGTCAGGTTGTCGATCGTGTCGAGCAGCGATTCGCCCTTGCTGGTGCTCGACCGCGCGATGTCCAGGTTGAACACGTCGGCCGACAGTCGGCGCGCGGCGATTTCGAACGTCGTGCGCGTGCGGGTGCTCGTCTCGAAGAACAGGTTGAACACGCTGCGCCCGCGCAGCAGCGGCACGTTCTTGACTTCGCGCTCGGCGACGTTGATGAAGCTGTCGGCGGTTGACAGGATGCGCTCGATGATCTCGCGCGGCAGGCCTTCGACGGAAAGCAGGTGGTGCAGCTCGCCGTGCGCGTTCAGTTGGGGGTTGCGGTTCATGCCTGCGGTCATCGCAAAATCCCGCTGGCCTTCGGCCGGCCCCCTTTTCCAAAGGGGGCGTCTTCAGTCAGCCCCCTTTCGAACAGGGGGCGGCAGGCGGAGCGTGCGGGGGAATTTTCGCGCTTAGCCACGCGGCCTCTGCTCCAGCGTCAAATGCAGCCGGTTCGACGCGTCGCGCGACAGCACGACGCTCACGTCGGGCGGCACCTGAACGGTTGCGCCGACCATCTGCGCGGCGATCGGCAGCTCGCGCCCGCCGCGGTCGACGAGCACCGCCAGATCGATGCGCGCCGGCCGGCCGTAGTCGAACAGTTCGTTCATCGCCGCGCGCACCGTGCGGCCGGTGAACAGCACGTCGTCGACAAGCAGGATCTCGGCGCCGGCGACGTCGAACGGGATTCGCGAGGGCCGCACGCTCGGGTTCAGCCCCCCGCGCGCGAAGTCGTCGCGGTAGAACGAAATGTCCAGCACGCCGACCGGGTGCGCGATCTTCAACTCCTCGCGCAGCCGCTCGGCGATCCACACCCCGCCGGTGTGGATTCCGACGAGCTTGACGTCGCGGCCGGCGACTTCCTCGCGCACGTGCTGCGCGAGCGTGCGGTAGATCGCTTCGGCGTCGAGCCTGATCGTCATTGCCCGTCGAGGTACTGCTGCAGGATCACCGCCGCGGCCGCATCGTCGCGGCCGTCGCCGACGACCGCCGAGGAATAACGCTCGTCGACGCCGGCCACCGGCAATCCGTAGCGGCCGGCGAGCTGACGCGCGAACCTCTCGCAGCGCGCGGTCATCTCGTGCGGCGTGCCGTCCGGATGGCGCGGCAGGCCGACGACGAGCCGGGCCGGCGACCACTCGCGGATCAGCCGCGCGATCGCACGCCAGCGGGCTGCGTTGTCCTGCGCGTCGATCACCGTCAGCGCGCGCGCGCGGCGCGTGACGGTGTTGCCGATCGCCACCCCGATTCGGCGCGTGCCGAAGTCGAAGCCGAGGACGACCTCGTCGCTCATCGAAACGGAAAAGTCGAAGGCGAAGCGGCGGGCCGCGGGCGGATGCGCTGCGGCCCGCATCGGATCAGGCGTGCCCCGACAGCATCGACAGCTGCGTGCTGTCGATGCCGAGCAGCGCGAGCGCTGCGGCGAAGCGTTCCTCGACGGGGGTCTCGAAGATGATGCTCGTCTTCGCGCCGACGGTCAGCCACGCGTTCTGCGAGATCTCGTTTTCGAGCTGTCCTGCGCCCCAGCCCGAATAGCCGAGCGTCACCAGCAGCTTCTGCGGCCCGGCGCCTTCAGCGACGGCCTCGAGCACGTCCTTCGACGTCGTCAGTCCGATCTCCTCGCCCACCGCCAGCGTCGAGCTGTATTGGCCGCGCGGCACGTGCAGCACGAAACCCCGCTCGGTCTGCACCGGCCCGCCGAAATACACCGGCTCGTCCTTCCACGGCGCGATCTCGAGCTTCAGGTCGATGCGGTCGAACAGTGTCGCGAGCGTCAGCTCGGTCGGCCGGTTGATCACCAGCCCCAACGCGCCGCGCTCGTTGTGTTCGCACACGTACACGACCGAGCCGGCAAAGTTCGGATCCGCCATTGTCGGCATCGCGATCAGGAACTGGTGCGTCAGGTTCAACTGCGGTCGGTCGGGCATGCCCGCATTGTAGTCGCGTGGCGCGCGTCGTTCGGTCCGTCCGGCGGCCGTGATTCAGGATTCAGGGCTTAGGATTCGGCCGGGTCATCGGCCGTCGGCGAGGTCGCGACCCTCCGCGTCGATCCGCTCAATCCTCAATCCTGAATCCAGGATCCTGCCGTCATGGACTCCGCGCTCGTCTGGTTCCGGCGCGATCTGCGCGCGAACGACCATGCCGCGCTGTATCACGCGCTGCGGCAGGCGCGGCGCGTGTACTGCGCGTTCGTCTTCGACCGGGCGAACCTGGACGAGTTGCTTGCCGAAGGCCTGACCGCCGACCGCCGGGTCGAGTTCATCCACGCCGCCGTGGTCGAGCTCGACGGCGCGCTGCGCGAGCGCGGCGGGGCGCTCGTCGTTCGCCATGGCTTCGCCGCCGACGAGATCCCGCGACTTGCCGCCGCGCTGCGGGTCGATGCGGTGTTCGCCAACCACGACTACGAGCCGGCGGCGATCGAGCGCGATGCGCGGGTCGCCGCCACGCTTGCCGCGGCGGGGCAGCGCCTGCTCACCTTCAAGGACCAGGTGATCTTCGAAAAGGACGAAGTGCTGACCGCTGCGGGCAAACCCTATACCGTGTTTACCCCTTACAGGAACGCGTGGCTCAAAAAGCTGACGCCGTTTTACGTTCGGCCCTACCCGGTCGAGCGCTACTGGGCGGCGCTCGCGCGACCCGCGCAGGTCCCGCCGATACCGACGCTCGCGCAATTGGGGTTTGGCCCGACCGACCTGGGGACGCTGCCGCTGCCCACCGGCGCCAGCGGCGGCGCGGAAATGTTTAAGGCATTCAAGTCTCGCATCGACGCATACGCACGGTCGCGCGATTACCCGGCGTTGCGCGGTCCGTCGTACCTGTCGGCGCATCTGCGCTTCGGCACCGTGTCGATCCGCGCTCTGGCCGGCTGGGCGTGGCAGCGCTGGCGCGAAACGGGATCGCATGGAGCGCAGGCGTGGCTGTCCGAACTGATCTGGCGCGAGTTCTACCAGCAGATTCTGTATCACCACCCGCACGTCGTCGGTCACGCATTCAAGCGCGAGTACGACCGCATCGTCTGGGACGACGATCCGGCGCTCTTCGCCGCGTGGTGCGAGGGGCGCACCGGTTATCCGCTGGTCGACGCCGCGATGGCGCAGATCAACCGGACCGGTTACATGCACAACCGCCTGCGCATGGTGACCGCGAGTTTTCTCACCAAGGATCTCGGCATCGACTGGCGGCGCGGTGAACGCTACTTTGCGCACCGGCTGAACGACTTCGAGCTCGCGTCGAACAACGGTGGCTGGCAGTGGGCCGCCTCCACGGGTTGCGATGCGCAGCCGTACTTCCGCATCTTCCATCCGGTGACGCAGTCGGAGAAGTTCGATCCGGAGGGGCGTTTCATCAAGCGCTATCTGCCGCAACTGGCGAACTTCACGTCGCGGGAAATCCACGCGCCATGGCGCGTGCCGATCGAGCGGCAGCGCGAAGCCGGCTGCGTGATCGGCGTGGACTATCCCGCGCCGATCGTCGACCATGCCGCAGCGCGCGAGAGGACGCTCGCGCGCTATGCGGCCGCCAGGCGCTGAAGCGCGCCGCGGGCGCCGCAAAGACCGCGTGCACCGGTCATCGCACCGCCGCTCGGCGCGCCCTGCCCGCCGCCGCGGCCGCGTAGAAGGCCGCCGCCCCCGCGGCGCCGAGGGCGACCATCGCCCATAACGCCGCCGTATAGCCGCCCGGCAGCGCGGCGATCGCCGCGGCGACGAGCGGGCCAGCCGCGCGCGCGAGCAGTCCGGGCGTGGCGAGCGCACCGGTCACCGCGCCGTAGTGCGCACGGCCGTAGAGCTCCACGGGCACCGCGCCGCGCACGATCGTCAGCGCACCGTTGCCCGCACCGTACAGCAGCGCGAACAGGGCGAGCATCCACAGGCCGCTGTCGGCAGACAGGAATGCGAGCAGCGCAAGCGGCTGCAGCAGCACGGCGATGCGCCCGACCTGGACCGCGCTCGCGCGCGCGCTCGAAGCGAACTCTGCCAGCCGCCCCAGCACCTGCATCGGCCCGACTATCGCACCGACGCCGGCCGCCGCCAGTGGTGCGAGCCCCTTGGCGATCAGCATCGCGATCAGGTGCACGCCCAGCGCGGCGACGACGAGCGCGTGCGCGAGAAAGGCGAAGGCGAGCAGGTAGAACGAGCGCTCGGCGAGCACCTCGCGCAACGTGCGTGAAGACGGATCGGCGGACTGCGCGGGCGCGGCGCGGTGGCCGCCGCGCGGCAGCAGCCAGGCGTGCAGCGGTGCGCAGACGAACAGGTTCAGCGCGGCGAGCACGAGCAGCGCATCGCGCCAGCCGTAGCGCTCGATCAGCGCGGTGGCGAGCGGCCAGAACACCGTGCTGGCGAAGCCGCCGAACAGCGTGAGCAGCGTGATCGCGCGCCGGTAGCCGGCGCGGAACACCTGCGTGAGCACCGCGAATGCGGGCTCGTACAGCGTGGCCGCCATCGCCGCGCCGAGGCCGATCCACACGGCATACAGCGCGCCGACCGATTCGACTCGCGACAGCAGCGCGAGCAGCACGCCGCCCGCGATCGACCCCGCCGTCATCACTGCGCGGCCGCCGATGCGGTCGATCGTGCGGCCGACGGAGGTCGCCAGCACGCCGGAGACCAGCAGCGCCGCGGAAAACGCGCCGACGATCGTCGTGCGGTCCGCTGCGAGCGCCTGCTGCAGCGGATCGAGCAGCAGCGCGAAACCGTAGTAGATCGAGCCCCACGCGATGATCTGCGTGATGCCCAGCGCGACGACGAGCGGCCAGCCGGCCGCGGGATCGCCGCCTTCGGCCGGCGCTGCGTTCAACCGCAGCACGCGGTCGCGGCCTTGACCGGGATGCGGATCGACGGCTTCGGCGCCGGCGCGCAGCTCGGCCCGCAGGTCGCGGCGAGCGCCTCGGCTTCGTCGGCCGCAAACGAAACGCCGCACACGCCCGTCTCCGGCAGATTGAGTTCCACGCGGTCCGCAGCGGCGAAGTCCCCAGCCAGCGCGGCAGCGACCGAGCGCGCCTGCTCGTAACCGGTCGCCATCAGGAAGGTCGGCGCGCGCCCGTAGCTCTTGACGCCGACCGTATAGAAGCCGGGCTCGGGATGCGCCAGCTCGCGATGGCCGTGCGGCCGCACGGTTCCGCAACTGTGCACGTTCGGATCGATCAACGGTCCGAGCGCCGCGGTCGATTCGAGCCACGGATCGAGCTTCAACCGCAGCTCGGAGGCGAGCGAAAGGTCGGGCCGCTGTCCGGTGGCCACGACGATGCGATCCACGCCGTCGATGGCGATGCGCTCGCCGCGCGGACTCAGCCCGTGCACCGTGAGGCGTTCGCCGTCGCGCGACAGCTCCGTCGTGCGAAAGCCGCGCACGACCTCGAGCGTGCCACTACCCTGCAAGCGCTTGAGCCGCAGGCCGAGCGCGCCGCGCGCCGGCAGCGCATCGGCCGCGCCGCCGCCGAAGACGCGAGCGAGGCTCTCGCCGCGGACCGCCCAGACGATCGAGGTGCCGGGCGCCGCGCGCGCCAGCTCCGCGAGCGCGAGCAACGCGTTCGCCGCCGAGTGCCCGCTGCCGACGACCAGCACGCGCCGCCCTGCGTAGCGCGCGCGCTCGGTGCCGAGCACGTCGGGAATGCCGTAAGCGATGCGGTCGCGCGCCTCTTCTTCGCCGATCGCGGGCAGGCCGTTGGCGCCGAGCGGATTGGGCTGCGTCCAGGTGCCCGACGCGTCGATGACGGCACGCGCCCGCACCGTTTCGATGCGGCCGGCGTGCGCGATGTGCAGCACGAACGGCGCGCGTTCGCGGCCCTCGGTCTTGACCTTGTCGACACCTTCGCGAGCGATCGCAACGACGCGCCGCTCGAGCAGGATGCGGGGCGCCACGTCCGGCAGGTGCGCGTACGGCTGCAGATACCGCTCGACGATGGCGCGCGCGGTCGGCAACTCGTCGCCCGGCGGCGCGACCCAGTTGGCCACCTGCAGGCGGCGCGCGATCGCGGCGTCGACGTTGTAGCGCCACGGCGAAAAGAGCTGCACGTGACCGTAGTCGAGCAGGTTCGCGCCGACGGTGGCGCCCGCTTCGAGCACGATGGCGTCGAGCCCGCGCTCGAGCAGATGCGCAAGCGCCGCGAGGCCGACCGGGCCGGCGCCGATCACAGCGATCGGCAGCGTGTCGGGCGCGGCATCCGACGAAGCGGGTTCCTGGACTGCCTGATGCATGACGGTCGCGCTCGCCGGGCAGACCCCGTTGAATTCGACCGAAGTCCGCACCGCCGCGGGCACTTGGCTCGCGTCGATCGAGCGGAAACCGAGGCGCCCGAAGAAAGGCGCCGCGGTCGTCGTCAGCAGATAGACGGAGCGCAGGCCGCGGCTGCGGGCAATCGCGAGCGCCTGGGCGACCAGCGTGCTGCCGACGCCGGTGCGCTGCGCTTCCGGCGCGACCGCGACCGAGCGCAGCAGTGCGTCGCTGCCGTACAGCTCGGCGCCGACGCAGGCGATCAGCGTGTCGCCGCGCCAGGCGAGCAGGAACGTCGACAAGTGCTCGCGCGCACCGGCAAGCGGCAGGCCGGTGCGTTCGAGCAGTGCGGCCACGGCGGGCCAGTCGGCCGCGCGGGCGAAGCGCACCGCGAGTTCGGCGTCGGTGGACATCACTGGACTCCTTCGGTTTCGAGTACGGGCCTGCACGAAACAGCGACGCCGGCATCGGCGCGCAGCGCGCGCAGCAGGAGCGCGAGCGCGCGGTCGACGAGCGCGCGCTCATCGGGCGAAAGCGCAGCGAGCACGCGTTCGGCCTGCGCGTCGAGCGTGGCGTTGAGTTCCTCGAAGCGTCTGCGGCCCTTGGCGGTCAGCGCGACGACCCAACTGCGCGCGTCGTCGGCATTGGCGCGCTTGGCGACGACGCCGGCCTGTACGAGCGCGTCGAGCGCGCGGCTGATCCAGCTCTTTTCGAGCTGCAGCCGGCGGCCGAGTTCGCTCGGCGTCAGCTCGCCGGCGCGGCCCAGTTCGATCAATATGTGGCACTGCGTGCTGGTGGTCCCGCAGCACTCGGCCGCCGCGCGTTGCGCACGCGCGTACAGGCGCGTGACCTCGCGCAGCAGGTCGCCGCAGCAAGGCACCGGCGCGTCTGTCGTCGTTTCGCTCATCGGACCGTCTTGGTTGTGTATAGCAACGATCCGAATCGTGCGCGATCTGGGTTTTAGTTGTCAATAGCAACGTGTCGGCTGTAACACGCGGTTCGCGAAATGCGAAAAAAAAAAGCGGCCCGCCGAAGCGGGCCGTCGTGTATCGGGCAGGCTGGCCCTGCCGGCGGCCGCTCGCTCGACGCGAGCGGCGGTTCGCCTTACATGTCCATGCCCATGCCACCCATGCCGCCCATGCCGGCGCCGGCGCCCGCACCCTTCTCTTTTTCTTCGACCAGCTCGGCGACCATCGCATCGGTCGTCAGCATCAGGCCGGCGACCGACGCGGCGTTTTGCAGCGCGGTGCGCGTGACCTTGGTCGGGTCGAGCACGCCCATCGAGACCAGATCGCCGTACTCGCCGGTCTGCGCATTGAAGCCGTAGTTGCCTTTGCCTTCGGCGACCTTGTTGACGACGACGCTGGGCTCGTAGCCGCTGTTGGCGACGATCATCCGCAGCGGCTCTTCCATCGCGCGCAACACGATCTTGATGCCGGCGTCCTGGTCGGGGTTCTCGCCCTTGAGTTTGGCGATGGCCTGCTTGGCGCGGATCAGCGCAACGCCGCCGCCGGCGACGATGCCCTCCTCGACCGCGGCGCGCGTGGCGTGCAGCGCGTCCTCGACGCGGGCTTTCTTCTCCTTCATCTCGACTTCGGTCGCGGCACCGACCTTGATGACCGCCACGCCGCCGGCCAGCTTCGCGACACGCTCCTGCAGTTTCTCGCGGTCATAGTCGCTGGTGGCTTCCTCGATCTGCGCGCGGATCGCCTTGACGCGGGCCTCGATCGCCTTGGCGTCGCCAGCACCGTCGATGATCGTCGTGTTCTCTTTCGCGATCTCGATGCGCTTGGCCTGGCCGAGGTCGTTCAGCGTCGCTTTCTCCAGCGTCATGCCGGTCTCTTCGGCGATGACGGTACCGCCGGTGAGGATCGCGATGTCCTCGAGCATCGCCTTGCGACGATCGCCGAAGCCCGGGGCCTTGACCGCGCAGGTCTTCAGGATCCCGCGGATGCTGTTGACGACCAGCGTGGCGAGCGCCTCGCCTTCGACTTCCTCGGCGATGATCAGCAGAGGACGGCCGGCTTTCGCGACCTGCTCGAGGATCGGCAGGAGGTCGCGGATGCTGCTGATCTTCTTGTCATGCAGCAGAACGTAGGGATTCTCCAGAACGCAGATCTGTTTGTCGGCGTTGTTGATGAAGTACGGCGACAGATACCCGCGGTCGAACTGCATGCCCTCGACGATGTCGAGCTCGTTCTCGAGCGACTTGCCGTCCTCGACCGTGATCACGCCCTCCTTGCCGACCTTGTCCATCGCCTTGGCGATGATGTCGCCGATGCTCTGGTCGGAGTTGGCCGAGATCGCGCCCACCTGGGCGATCTCCTTGTTGGTCGTCGTGGGCTTCGACAGCTTCTTCAGCTCCTCGACCGCTGCGGCGACGGCCTTGTCGATGCCGCGCTTCAGATCCATCGGATTCATGCCCGCGGCGACGTACTTCATGCCCTCGGTCACGATCGACTGCGCCAGCACGGTCGCCGTCGTCGTTCCGTCACCGGCGGCATCCGAGGTCTTGGACGCGACTTCCTTGACCATCTGCGCGCCCATGTTCTCGAACTTGTCCTTCAGCTCGATTTCCTTGGCGACGGAGACGCCGTCCTTGGTCACGGTCGGCGCGCCGAAGCTGCGCTCGAGCACGACGTTGCGGCCTTTTGGACCTAGGGTGACCTTGACCGCATTGGCCAGAATGTTGACGCCGCGCACCATCTTGTGGCGCGCATCATCGCTGAACAACACTTGTTTCGCTGCCATATCGAAGAACTCCTGATCAGTTCAATGCATGGGGTCGGGCGCCGGCGGCGACCGACGTTCGTCGGTATCGCCGTCAGGCGATCACACCCATCAGATCCTCTTCGCGCATCACGAGGTATTCCTCGCCTTCGACCTTGACCGTCTGGCCGGCGTACTTGCCGAACAGGACCTTGTCGCCGACCTTGACGTCGATCGGGATCAGCTTGCCGTTGTCGTCGCGCTTGCCCGGGCCGACGGCGACGACTTCGCCCTGGTCGGGTTTCTCCGCTGCGGTGTCGGGAATGACGATGCCCGACGCGGTCTTGCGCTCGTTGTCCAGACGCTTGACGATCACACGATCGTGCAACGGACGAATTTTCATAAGGTCTCCTCTGAAGGTCTCGATTCACGAGAAAAAGCCAAAAGGGGGGAGGCTCCCAAGCCTCCGACGAGGCCGAAGGCGTGTTAGCACTCGGCATCGGCGAGTGCTGATTGTAGGGGCATGCTGCCGCGCCTTCAAGTTCGCTGATGTCCGACCGGTCCGGGGGTGTCTTCGCGATGACGCAGACCCCATGGCCACTTGGCCGCAATTGCAGAGGCGATTTTGCCAAGTAAGCATGAGCTCACTAATTACCGAGGATCAGTGATGCGTAAAGCCGCAGCTCGCCGGACGGGCGTGCGGTGGCCGGCCGCCCGGCGCCGCCCGCGCGCGAGCCGCTGGGTCCGGTCGCCAGGCGGGCGCTGCGTGAGGAGCGTGCCGGCGCAAGCCGCAGCTCGACCCGGCCCCGCGGGCCGTCGGCCGCGCCGGGGCGGCCGTCCCTCGGACTAACTGCGGCGGGGGATGGCCCGGCTAGGCCGTCCGCGCTATCAAAAACATCACCAACATGCCGATGGCGAAAGGGATACGTTGAACTGCAAACCGCTGCGATGGTGCCGTCCGAAACGCTTGCCTGCCCGCCGACCGTACGCCTGCCGCGCGACCGCGACCGCGGCCGCCGCCCCGGAGGTTTCGTGCACTCGGTGCTGAGTTTCACTCGGCTGGAGATCCCGGAAGTCGAGGTGTTCGAAACGACGGTGACCTTTCCCGCGGCCACCGATCCCCTGACGGCGCACGACGAGCTGGCCAAGGTGTTCGGCCACAAAGCGGGGTTCGGCCACTTTCTGTTCCGCGCGGACAGCTCGGTGCCGGGCCGCTACTGGGTGCAATCGGTCGAGCCCTGGTCGCGCTGGCCCGACCAGGCGTTGAGCGCGCTCGAACCGAAACGCGTCGTGGTGCAGCTTGCCGAAGGCCTGATGTACCGGTTCACGCTGCCGGTCTGCGCCGGGCGCGAGTTTCTGAACGACACGGAAAAGCGGGTCGTGCCGTACGAAACCGCCGAAGAAGTGCGGGCCTGGTTCAACGAAAACGCCGCGCAGTTCGGCATCAAACCGCTGATGCTGGATGTCTCGATGCGCACGCTGCGCTTCCCGCACCGCGACCAGCGATTCAAGGTCGACCATGCGGTGCTCGAAGGCGCGCTCGAGGTCGCACACGCCGAGCGGCTGCGCCGGCGCATCGTCAAGGGCTTTGGCTACTACCGGCGCACCGGCCTGGGCATGATCCAGCTTTCGGCCTGAGGCGCCTTGATTGTGGCGGTCATCGCCCCGACCTCAGGGGTCGGAGGGTTGCGATGATCGATGCCAATCAGACTTCGTTTTCGCGCGACGTGATCGAAGCCTCGCGCGAGGTTCCCGTTGTGGTGGACTTCTGGGCGCCATGGTGCGGACCCTGCCGCATGCTCGGCCCGATGCTCGAGAAGCTGGAGGCCGAATACCGCGGCCGCTTCCGCCTGGTCAAGGTCAACTCCGACGAAAACCCGGAACTGGCGGCGCAGT
The DNA here is from genome assembly GCA_964539745.1 of uncultured Burkholderiaceae bacterium. GTDB lineage: Bacteria > Pseudomonadota > Gammaproteobacteria > Burkholderiales > Burkholderiaceae_F > DSNY01. The sequence goes on from CAZIJU010000040.1 coordinate 23,291, forward strand.
TTCGCGTGCGCAGCATTCCGTACGTGGTCGCCTTCATCGACGGCCAGCCGGTCGATGCGTTCGTCGGCGTGCTGCCCGAGGGGCAGTTGCGCGCATTCCTCGCGAAGCTGTTGCCCGACCCGAGCGAAATCGAGCGCCGCAAGGCGCTGAAGCTGATCGAGGCGGGCGCGCTGGACGAGGCGGCGGCTGCGCTGCGCGCGGCGGTCGCGCTCGATCCGGGCAACGACGCGGCGCGGCTGGACCTGGCCGCGCTGCTGCTCGAACGGATGCCGGCGCCGGTTGCGCAGGCGGCGATCGACGAGGCGCGCGAAGTGCTCGCGCACGCCTCGGCCGCGACGAAGCTCGAGCCGCGCTACCGCGCGTTGCAGACGCGACTGGAAAGCGTCGCGCACGCCGCGCACCTTCCGACGGCCGACAAACTGCAGCGGCGCATCGAAGCGCAGCCCGACGACCTGCAGTCGCGGCTCGATCTCGCGCACGTCTACATCGCGCAGCGGCGATTCGAACCGGCGCTGCAGCAGTTGCTGCAGATCGTCGCGCGCGATCGCAAGTTCGGGGACGACATCGGCCGCAAGACGATGCTCGCGGTATTCGAGATGGCCGCGGATCAGCCTGCGCTCGTGTCGGAATACCGGCGCAAGCTGGCCGCTGAACTGAATCGCTGAAGGGCGCCGGCGGGCCGCCACACCCGAATCCGGCCGAAGCAACACGCGATGCACGTGCGGCGCGCCGCGCGAGCGGCCACCCGCGCCGGGGCGAAATCGTCAGTCCGCGTACTTGACCGAGCACCCGTACGCGGGCGTCGACGCGGTCGAAACGGGTTTGCCGGCACGCGCCTCGTCGAGCGCCTGCGCGACGAAATTGCGCGCCGTCTTGACGTCGGCCGGATTGGCGCTGCGTTTGTCGTCGATCGCGCCCGCGTAGATCAGCGTTCCGTTCGGGTCGACCACGTACATGTGCGGCGTGGCGCGCGCGCCGTAGGCTCGGCCGACCTTGCCGTCGGGATCGAGCATCGCCGCAGTCGGCGCCGCCCCCTGCTTGCCGAGCCAAGCCGCCTGCTGCGCCGGCGGCACGAATTCCGAGTGGCTCGCGGCGGTCGAGTTGACGACGAGCCAGGCCACGCCCTCGGCCGTGTACCGCTTCTGCAGCGCCTGCATGTTGCCGCTCACATAGTGCTTCTGCACGAACGGGCACGAAGGATTCGTCCATTCGAGCACCACGTAGCGGCCGCGGAAGTCGGCAAGCCGCACGGGCTTGCCGGACAGATCGGCGAGCGCAAACGCGGGCGCCGGCTGGCCCGGCGCGGGCTGTGCGGCGGCCTGCGCGGCAACGAGCAGCGCGGCGCCGAGCGCCAGCGCGCGGATCGCATCGTGCTTCATCGTTGGTCCTCCTGTTCGAGTGGATGGCGAGACGGCGAGATCAGAGCCGCGCGAGCGCCTCGAGCACGGTGCGCTCGGTCAGCAGCTCGGGCAGCACCTGCGCGCCCCCCTTGCGGTCGTACAGAACGTAAAGCGGCACGCCGTTGCGATTGAAGCGCGCGAGCTCCTGCGTGATTTCGGGGTCGCGATTGGTCCAGTCTGCGCGCATCAGCGCCACACCGCGGGCGCTGAACGCTTTCTGCACGCCGGCGGCATTCAGAACGAGCCGCTTGTTGGCCTGGCAGGTCACGCACCAGGCCGCCGTGAAGTCGACGAACACCGGCTTGCCCGCCGCGATCGCCTGCTCCATCGCCGCCCGCGACCACGGCTGCCACTGCACCGCGTCGCCCGCGGCTGCCGCGCGCGCGCGACCCGGCATACCGCTTTCGGCGCCGGTGGCCGACACCGTCGTGTACACCGCGAGCACCGCCGCGCCGAGCGCGACCCAGCGGTAGCGTGGCGCTGCCCCCCGCTGCGCGAGTCCGAAGGCCCATGCGGACAGGCCGAGCAGCACGAGCGCGAGCAGCAGCAGCCCGACCGCGTCGACGTCGACCTGCTGCGCCAGCACCCACAGCAGCCAGACGCACGTCGCGAACATCGGAAACGCCATGATCTGCCTGAAGCGCTCCATCCACGCGCCCGGCCGCGGCAGCCGCGCGAGCAGCGCCGGGAACGCCGTCAGAACGACGTACGGCGCAGCCATGCCGACGCCGAGCATCGCGAACACCGCAGCCGCGACCGGCGCCGGCTGGGTGATCGCGTAGCCGAGCGCGGCACCCATGAAAGGCGCCGTGCACGGCGCGGCGACGATCACCGCGAGCACGCCGGTACCGAAGCTGCCCGACAACCGATCGGCCGCAGATCGCCCGCCGATGCGCGCGTTGGCCAACCCGGTGCCCCACGTGAACTCGAACGCGCCGAGCAGATTCAGCCCGATCAGGAAGAACAGTCCCGTCAGCGCCGCCACGACCCACGGCGTCTGAAGCTGGAATCCCCAGCCGAGTTGATCGCCGGCTGCGCGCAGCGCGATCAGGCCCGCCGCCAGCAGCACAAAACTCGCGATCACGCCGCCCGCGTACGCCAGTCCATGCGCACGCAGCGACGGGTGCGCGACGTGCGCCTCGTCCTCGGCGCGCTGATGCTGCACGAGCCCGAGCAGCTTCAGCGATAGCACCGGGAACACGCAGGGCATCAGGTTCAGGATCAGCCCGCCGACGAACGCGCCGGCGAGCGCGACCCACAACGTGATCGATGCGCCGCCTTCGACCGGCGCCGCCGCAGCCACGACCGGCACCGACCCCGCCGCGAGCGGCACCGCGACGATTCCGGCCCAGCCGCCGCGGTCGGCGCGCGCCGGCCCGCCGTCGACGACCAGCACGCCTTTGAGCGTCCTGAATTCGGGAGCGACCGGCGCAACCGCCGTCAGATACAGCGCGGCGAAGTCACCTTCGCGACGCAGCACCTGCGGCGCGGCCGGCTCGATGCGCGCCTCTTCGAGCGGGAAGAACTCGACCGACGCCGGCAGCCCGCTCGCCCCGCGCGGCGCAAACGCGAGGCGGATGCGCGTGTCTTCGATCGTCGCGGTCGCACCGTCGAGCGCAATCGGCTGCGGGATGCGGCTGAGCGTGGCGGCGAACCGCGCCGCCCACCGCGATGGCCCCGCCGTGTCGCGGACCGGCAGCTTGAGCTTCAGATCCGCCCCGCCCGGGATGCAGACGTCCTTGCAGATCAGCCAGTCGGCGCGCGCAGCGAACTCGACGGTTCCGCCGGGCGCCAGCCCCGGCGGCGGCGTCAGCTTCACCGGCAGCAGCACTTCGCCTTCGTAGCCGAAGTTCATCAGCGGTCCGACCGGGAAGCGCTGCGGCACCGGCCATTCGATCGGGCCCGCCTGCCAGCCGGCAGGCAACTGCCACTTGATCTGCGTCGGCAACCCCGAATCGCCCGGCACCTGCCAGTACGTATGCCAGTGCGGATCGTGCGCGAGCCGCAGCGCGAGCTGCAGCGGCTGGCCGGGAACGGCGGCATCGGTCGCGGCGACCAGTTCGGACTCGATGTTGTCGCCGCGCACCGGCTGCGCCGCGGCGGCCCCGGCGAGTACGCCGATCGAAAGAACGAAGATACGGGCGAACATGGACATGCTGGCTTCGTACCCGCGCCGCGCCGCGAGTTCCCGCCGCGCGGCGTGCGTTGGGGAGATTCGGTTCAGATCGCGGCGAAAGCCTCGCGGGCCGCGGCGATCGTAGCGTCGATCGTCGCGTCGTCGTGCGCGGACGAAACGAAACCCGCCTCGAACGCCGACGGCGCCAGATACACGCCGCGCGCGAGCATCGCGTGGAAAAAGCGGTTGAAACGCTCCTTGTCGCAGGCCATGACCTGCGCGTAGCTCGCCGGCACGCGGTCCGCGAAATAAATGCCGAACATGCCGCCGACCGCGTCGACGCAGAACGGCACAGCCGCCGCGCGCGCCGCGCCGGCGAGCCCGTCGACCAGCTTCCGGGTCTGCGCCGCGAGCCGGTCGTAGAAGCCCGGCGCCTGGATGAGCTTCAGCGTGGCTAGGCCGCAGGCCACCGCGACCGGATTGCCCGACAGCGTGCCCGCCTGATACACGGGGCCGAGCGGCGCGAGGTACTTCATCACCTCGTGCCGTCCGCCGAACGCGGCCACCGGCATGCCGCCGCCGATCACCTTGCCGAGCACGGTCATGTCGGGCTCGATGCCGTAGACCGACTGCGCGCCGCCGAGCGCGACGCGGAACCCGCTCATCACCTCGTCGAAGATCAGGATCGCGCCGTACCTGGTGCACAGCGCGCGCATCGTTCGCAGGAACTCGGGCGCGCCGCGCACGAGGTTCATGTTTCCGGCCACCGGCTCGACGATCACGCCGGCGATGTCGTCGCCGTGCGCCTTGAACGCGTCTTCGAGCTGCTGCGCGTCGTTGTAGTCGAGCACGAGCGTGTGCTGCGTGATCTCCGCGGGCACGCCGGCCGAACTGGGGTGGCCGAAAGTCAATGCGCCCGAGCCCGCCTTGACCAGCAGGCTGTCGGCATGGCCGTGATAGCAGCCCTCGAACTTGACGATCTTGCGACGACCGCGCCCTTCGGCCGCGGCGCCGCGCGCCAGCCGGATCGCACTCATCGCCGCCTCGGTGCCCGATGAGACGAGCCTCACCTGCTCGAGCGAAGGCACGAGCCGGATCAGCGTTTCGGCCATCTCGACTTCGGCTTCGGTCGGCGCGCCGAACGACAGCCCGCGCGCGGCCGCTTCCTGAACCGCGCCGACGACGGCCGGATGAGCGTGGCCGACGATCATCGGGCCCCACGAGCCGACGTAGTCGATGTAGCGCTTGCCGTCGGCGTCCCAGAAGTGGGCGCCTTCGGCGCGCTCGACGAAGCGCGGCGTTCCGCCGACCGAGCGGAAGGCGCGCACCGGCGAGTTCACGCCGCCGGGAATCGAGCGCTGCGCGCGTTCAAACAGTTGTTCGTTGCGGTTCATGTTCGCCTGCCCTGAATTTCGAAACGAGTTCGCGCGCCGCCGCGCCGCAATCGGCCGCGTCGTACACGGCCGTGATCAGCGCCGCCGCGTGCGCGCCGGCGGCAGCGACCTGCGCGATGTTGTCCGCGCCGATGCCGCCGATGGCGACGACGTGCATGCCGGCGGCGCGCGCGCGCGCGAGCAGCGCGAGCGGCGCACGAACCGCAGTGGGTTTGGTCGGCGACGCGAAGACCGAGCCGAACGCGACGTAGTCTGCGCCCGCGTCGATCGCCGCCTGCGCGCGCCCGAAGTCGTCGTAGCACGACACGCCGACCACCATCGCTACGCCGTCGCGCGCCAGCCGCGGGCGCGGGTCCGGATCGTCGCGGCCGACGTGAACGC
>CAZIJU010000041.1:0-28302 GCA_964539745.1 uncultured Burkholderiaceae bacterium
CCTTGTGCGCGACGATCGCCTGCATGTCGGTCGGCTCGCCGATGATGCAGCCGGCGGGCTTGATCCCGCGCTCGGCCAGATCGGCGACCAGTCCGCGCACGCCGAGGAAGGTCGTTTCCTCGTCGTACGTCAGCGACAGATGGATCGGCGTGCGCTCGGCCGCGGCGACAAAGCGCGGCGCGTACGCCAGTGCGATCGCGATGAAGCCTTTCATGTCCGCGGCGCCACGACCGTGGATGCGCCCGTCGCGGTGCGAAGCGCGGAAGGGATCGCTCGCCCAGTCCTGGCCGTCGACCGGCACCGTGTCGGTGTGCCCCGACAGCACCAGCCCGCCCGCCTTCATCGCACCTGCATCGCCGAGCGAGCAGAACAGGTTCGCCTTTTTCTCGCGGCGGTCGTAGACCAGGTGCGGGCGCACGCCGAGGCCGGCGAGATAGTCGCGCGCGAACTCGATCAGACCGAGGTTGGAGTCGCGGCTGACGGTCGGAAACGCGATCAACCGGTCGATCATGTCGAGCGCCGCAGCCGACGGTGCGGCTACGGCGGGTTCGTGCGGTCGGTTCATGGTCGAGGCTCCGGCGAGTGATGCACGCATTGTAGGAGCGGACGCGCGCGGCGCGGCCCGTGGCCGGCGCCCGGCTCTTGAAACGGCGCCCCGCGGCCACCATGTGCCCGGACGACGGCGCGGTCGCGCTGTCGGAGTGTGGGAAAGCGAACAAGGAGGGCAACGGAGATGTTTCCATCGTTTTTCGCGCCGGCCGGCGATCTGTTCGCCGAACTCGATCGCCTGAGCCGTGACATGCAGCAGTTGTTCGACGGCATGCCCGTCAATATCCGCGCCGGCCGCCGCGGCGGTTTTCCGGCGTTGAACATCGGGCACACGCCGTCGTCGGTCGAGGTGTACGCCTTCGCGCCCGGTGTGGATCCGTCGCGACTGAAGGTCGAGATCCACAAGGGCGTGCTGACAATCGAAGGCGAGCGCGCGTCCGACCTTCCGCCGGCGAGCGACAAGGTCAACGTCTACGCCAACGAGCGCATCGCCGGCAGCTTCAAACGCGTGATCGGGCTGCCCGACGACATCGATCCCGCGCAGGTCGAAGCGACCTATCGCGACGGGCTGTTGCATGTCTCGATCAAGCGCCGCGCAGACGCACAACCGCGGCGCATCGCGATCCAGTGACGAGGAGGCCAGCCATGACGGAGAACAAGAGCAATCCGGTGACCGAGGCGCGGCGCGACGAGCCCGTACTGCTGCCGCCGGTGGACATCGTCGAGGACGACGCCGGCATCACCGTGTACGCGGACCTGCCGGGCGTGCCGAAAGACAAGCTGAACGTGCGCGCCGACAGCGAATCGCTGACGATCGAGGGCGAGATCAGCCTCGGCCTGCCCGAGAAGATGCAAGCCGTGCTCGCCGAGATCCAGGCGCCACGCTACCGGCGCAGCTTCGCGCTGAGCCGCGAACTCGATACCGAAAAGAGCGAAGCGGTGTTCAAAGACGGCGTGCTCAGACTGCGCATCCCGAAGGTCGAGCAGGCCAAACCGCGCCGCATCGAAGTCAAGGTCGCATGAGCAGCAAGCGGCGGGCATCGCCCGCCGCGCAGTATCAAGGCCATGAGCAATCCGATCGACGCCCTGAAACGCACCTTTGCCGACGCCTGGGAATCGGTCGAAAGCGGCTGGCAGCGCGTGCGCGCGCAGGCCGCCGATGCGCTGACCCGCTTTCGCCGCGGCGCGCGCGAGCTATCGCCGCCGCGCGCCGACGACGAGCTCGCGTCCCCGGGGTGGGGCCTGCTGGCGAGCGACGTGATCGAGGACGACCGGCGGGTCGTCGTCCGGCTCGAAGTGCCCGGCATGAGCCGCGACGACCTGGACCTGCAGGTCATCGGCGATACGCTGGTGGTCAGCGGCGAGAAGCGCTACGAGTCCGACGACATCCGCGGACAGTGGCGCGTCCGCCAGTGCGCGGTCGGCGCGTTCCGCCGCGTGATCCCGTTGCCCGTACCCGTCCGCGCCGAAGAGGCCAAAGCCACGTGCCGCGACGGCGTGCTTCGGGTGGAGCTGCCCAAGCGCGAGCCCGGCGCGCCGCGCTCGTTCAGGCTGCAGATCAAATAGGACGCACGTACCGCGGCCCGCGGCGGCTTGCAGGCCGCTGCTGGGCGGAAGCAGTGACTTGCTGCGACGCCCGCGCTTCTGTGGGCCTGCGACCCGTCCCTCGCTGCGCTGCGGACCGCCGCCGTACGGCGTCCTGCGCGCCGGTGCCGCATGCGGACGACCCCGGTGACTTGCGGTGGTCGGCCACTTGCCGACCGCTCGTCAGTCGGGGCGCCCGCGTCGAACGCGCGCCATCGACGCGCCTCGTGTCGTGATCGACCGCCCTGCCGGATCGTGCCCGTTCGTGCCGATTCGGGCGCAGTCTGCCGCCGGCACGGGGCGCGCTCGTCGCGTCAGCACCCGTTCGGGCCGTGCAGCGCCTGCATAGGCGTTGCCCCGACATTGCTGCACACCCGAGCGCTGGCTTGCTCACCCCGCCTTGCGCGCCAGGAACGCGTAGCCGTACACCTCGTACTTGCGCGCCTTGGCTTCGCCGCGCGCGCCGCCGAAGGTATCGAACGGCGCGCTCACGCGAACGTCGACGAAACCGACTTCGTGCAACATCGATCGCCAGGCTTCACACGGAAGACCACCGGCGATTCAGGCCGTCCATAGGTCGACGTTGGCGAGCGCCGCCTCGGGTACCGGTTTGCCGTTGGCGATGTCCGCGAACTGCAACCAGCCGCCGGGACGCAGCACGCGCCGCACCTCCTCGAACACACGGCGCTTGTCGGGGCACAGGTTGATCACGCCGTTGCTGATCACCGCGTCAGCCCAGCCGCTTTCGACCGGCATGTCTTCGAGCAGGCCTTCGCGAAACTCGACGTTGGCGAGCCCCATCGCCTGCGCCGAACGGCGCGCCTTGTCGACCATCTCGGGCAGCATGTCGATGCCAACGACGCGTCCCTGCGGTCCGACCTGCCACGCCGCGACGAAGCAGTCGAAGCCGCCGCCCGAGCCGGCATCGACGACGCGCTCACCGGTCGCAAGCTGCCGCAACGCGAATGGATTGGCGACGCCGGCGAAGGACTCGACCGCCGCCTCCGGCATCGCGTCGACGATCGCCGCGTCGTAGCCGAGCCGTGCGGCCGCGCGGCGGCCGGTGTGGAAGTGATATTCGCCGTCGGGCTTGATGGCGACCTCACGGTACTTCTTCTTCACCTCTTCGCGCAAGGCGATCGGATCGACTGCAACGCTCATCTTCGTCCTCCTTATTTGCGCACGACGATGTCGGGCTTGGTCTTGCCGACGATGGCGAACAGCTCCTGCTGCTCGGCCGCCGGAACCTTGAACTTGTCGAGCGACTTCTTGAACTCGCCGGCCATCACGTCCCATTCCTTCTCGGAGATGTTCAGGTGCGCGTGCGCACTTTTCATGTCGCGGCCGGTGTACTTGCACGGCCCGCCGCTCGCCTCGCACACGAGCTGCGCGACCTGGAACTTCAGATACGGCGCCGGCGAGGTCTTGCGGCCGGCGTCGATCGCGGGGTTCTTGTTCAGCGTCTTGTTCACCACGAGACGATCGATGAAGTCGTCGACGACGAGCGTGATGCCCTTCAGTCCGCCGAGCCGGTCGTAAAGCGGCTTTTGCGCGGCGCTCTGCTGCGACAGCGCGTTCGCGGCCGCGAGCGAGCCGGCCGCCAGCGCCATCGATGCGGTCAGGATTCGTGTCGCGAAGCTCATGTGCGTCTCCTACGAATGGAGGGGGTAGTCAGGACGCTCGGGCCCGCGCCCCGGTTCCCGGGAACTTCGCGCCCCCGCCGTTCGTCCTGTCCGCTCCAACCGTCTCGGAGGTTCTCCATGAACGCGCCCCGTTTCATCGCTGCAGCGCTCGCCTGCGCGCTGCTCGCGCTGCCCGTCGCGGCGCAACCCGCCTCGCCGCTCGACGGCAAGTCCTTCGTCGTCGATCTCGGCCCGAAAGGCAAAGCCGCGGACAAAAAGGACGACGTGCTGACGTTTCGCGACGGCCGCTTCCACTCCAGGTTCTGCGACAAGTACGGCTTCGGCACCGGCGCCTACGAGGCGGCGACCGACGGCGCCGCGGTCACCTTCACAACGGAGACGGTGAGCGAAAGCGACGGCCGGCTCGTCTGGCGCGGCCGGGTGGAAGGCGAAACGATCGAAGGCACGATCGTGCACCACCGCAAGCCGAGCTGGTTCAACCGCAACCCGGCGCCGCGGGAGCTGTGGTTCAGGGGCCGGGTGAGGGAGTCGTAGGCGTCGCGCAGCGCCCGCTTGAAGGCGCCAGTGCGATCGACGATGCCGGCGGGCAGGACATGCGGCGGCACGCGCAAACGCAGTAGGCGAAGAATCGATCTGGCGCGGTCGCCGAGCGACCCTCCCGGCTGTCGCCGCCCTGACAATGGCAGCCTAGAAGTCAAGGCGCTCGAGCAGTTCCGCGACAGTCAGCTTGTGGTGGCCCGCCACGCTGCGCAGGATGCTCTGCAGCGTGCCGATCTTGATCGGGCTGTGATTCGGGATCACCTCGTGGTGCTGACCGTTGAGCTCGGTCGTCACCCGAAGGTGCGAACCCGTTTGCCGCGTGACCGCGTAACCTAGGGCTTCGAGCGCCTTCGCCAGCTCTTTGCCTGAGACATCCCGAGGCAGCCTGATACCGCCAGTGTTTCGTCGCGGACGAAATGCAGGCGGATCAGCCTGGGCGCCTGCGAAGGATCGTCGAAGTAGCAGGCGACAGCGTCGCGCACCATCGTGCGCAGTTCATCCAAAATCTCGGCTTGCGTGTGGATCCCGTAGCCAAGCGCTGACGCCACATAGCCGCCTTCGTCGGCTTCGGTGACCTGGAAGATGATCTCGGACGACATGGCGTCGCACCTTGGCCGATGGTTCATCGCCGAGGTTCCAGACTGGCCGGATCGGGTCGGCAAGCCGGGTTGCATCAGAAAGCCGCACCGTGGCGGCCGGCGCGCCGGTCCGGCTCGGGCGCTGCGCTGCGGCCGGCGCGCCGATCGAGCCAGATCGCGATGCCGATTGCGACGAAGCCGAGTGCCTCCACCGCGAAGCTGAATTTCACGAGGTGCGCATACAGCAGCACGGCGCCGCCCGCAAACGCGATCGCCAGCGGCGCATGGCGCCCGTGCTTGCGCATCCCGGCGGCGACCGCGATCACTGCCAGTACCCCGAACGCCACGATGACCGCGCTCACCGTGCCGCCTTTGATCGCGAGCGTGATGCCGGCGGCCGACAGCAGCGCGGTGGCCGCGAACGTTCCGTAGCACGCCAGCATCGCCGCGCCCAGCGCCACCGCGCCGGCCAGGCCGCGACGCTGCACCGCGCGCACCGCCCGGCGCGGATCAGCGCGCCGTGCCCATTGCACCCACGGCGAAGGCGCTTCGGCTGCACGCCGCATCGCGATTTCGATCGCGCGCGCGCCGAAGCGGTTTGCCACTTCTCGCGTGTGGTCGCTGCGGCTGTGGCTGAAACAGTCGAACTCGCGCAGCGCGGCGACTTCTTCGAACCCGGCGTCGCGAAACGCGGCGAGGTAGTCCTCGTCGACGGTGGCGCCGACGACGCACTCGGCCCACAGCTTCGGATCGGTCTTGCAGTCGAGCGTGACCGGCCGGCGGATCACGATGTCGGCGATCTGCACCCGGCCGCCGGGCTTCAGCACCCGGAAGATCTCGCCGATTGCGCGCCGCTTGTCCGGCACCAGGTTCAGCACGCCGTTGCTCGTGACCACGTCCACCGACGCATCGGGCAGCGGCAGCGACTCGGCGTTGCCTTCGAGGACCTCGACGTTCGGAACGGAAGCAGCAAGCGCACGCAGCTTGGCCAACATCGCCGGCGTCATGTCCAGCGCGTACACCTTGCCGCGCGGCCCGACCAGGCGCGCGGCGATCAGCGAATCGGTGCCCGAGCCGGCGCCGATGTCGAGCACGGTGTCGCCCTCCTTGATCGCGCCGGCGCGGAACGGATAGCCGACGCCAGCGAACGACGCGAGCGACGCAGCCGGCAGGCCCTCGAGCAACTGCTCCGGGTAACCGGCAACGCGCAACGCATCGCGCCCGACCGGAAAGTGGTACGGAAGGTCCGGCGCGTTCGCCAAGCCGGTGTACATGTCACGAACCGCATCGAAGATGCGCTCACGCGAGAAACCGAGAATGGCCACCATGGGATTTCGGGTTCGAGGTGCGGGGTACGAGGTGCGAGGGTGTCATCCCTCGCCCGAGCGCACGCCAGGGCGAGGGATCTCAAGCGCCGCGCAGGTCGAGACTCCTCCTCGCGTCCGCTCGTCGGAATGACGATCAGAACTTCTCCACGATCTCCTTGATCCGTACGCGCAGGCGCTCGGGCGCGGCGGCGGCGCCGGTGGCGCGCACCAGCGCCCTGAGCCTGCGCTCGAACTCGGCACGGCTGAAGCAACCGCGGCACTCGTGCAGGTGCCGTTCGATCGCGGCGGCTGCCTCGGCGTCGATCTCGCGGTCGAGATAGGCGGCCAGGTGCTTCAGCACTTCCTCACACCGGATGGGCGGCGGGGCCATGATTCTCCTTTGCGTTCTTGTGGGAGCCGACGAGCCCGGCATCGCACGCGTGCTGCCAGAGCGCGCGCTGCAAGGCGGCGCGTGCGCGCGCCAACCGCGAACGCACCGTTCCGATCGGCACGCCGAGCAGCTCCGCCGCTTCGGAGTACGATTGTCCTTGGACGTCGACCAACACGACGACGAGGCGAAACACGTCGGGCAGCGCATCGAGCGCGCGCTCGATATCCTCGCGCAGCAACTTGGCGACCAGGCTTTCCACGGGGTCGGTCCACCACAGCAGGAATGGCTGGTGCAGCTTCTCGAAGAGCGAGAACGGCTCGTCGTCCTCGGTTTCGACGTCCAGCGCGACCTCCGGGCAGGCGCGGCGATGGCGCCAGTCGCTGACGAACGTGTTGGCGAGGATGCGCCGTAGCCACGCCTCGAAGCACTGCGGGTCGCGCAGCTCGGCGAACTTCGTCCACGCCTTGGCGACCGTCTCGGCGACCAGATCCTCGGCATCGTCCGCGTTGCGCGTCAGCCGCAACGCGGTGCCGTAGAGGCGATCGGCGAGCCGCTCGATCTCGGCGGCGAAGAAATCGCGTCCCGCCTTATCCACGCGACACCCCCGATGCACGCATCTTGTGGCAGGACGCACGAGCTGCCAATGCGGTCCCCGCCGACGGGCGCCGCTACTTCGTCACCTCGTCGAGCAGCTTGGTGAGCACCGGATAAAGATCGTCGCCGGCCTTCTTCAGGCCGGGGTGCGGGTTCAGCAGATTCATGAAGCGCGGGTCGAGCAGCGACACCTTGGTCGTCCCTTCTTCCCGGTACACGCCGAAGTGCCCGCACGGCAGCAACGCGCTCACATGCATCCCTGCCGACCAGATGTCCTTGCCCGCCGCGGGTACGCACATCTTCACCACGGTCACTTCGTCGTTCTTCACTTTGAACTCTGCGAGATACAGGCACTTGTTCTCCAGCACGCGCTTCTTCAGGTCGGACACGACCGCCTCCGGCGTCTTGGCCGTGGTCTTGACGATGAAGTTCGCGCCCGGTGTTTGTGCCGCGGCGGCGCTGGCCAGGACCGCGCATGCGGCTGCCAGCAAGACGAGTCTGCGGTTCATCGGTTCCTCCGGAAACGAGGTTTGGGGGCTTGCTCGGCGCGCGTCGATGGGCATTGAGGACGCACGACCCGGCTCTCCGGTTCCCGGCAAGACAGGCGCCGCGGGCGCCGACCGGACGTCGGCTGGGCAGCCCTGAAACTTTCTGCTTCACGGCCCGCGGGCGTCGTTGCGCGGTGTGGGCTTCGGCCGCCTACCGGCGGCGAGCTCAACGTGCGCTGCACGCACGCTGGCCAGCGCCGAAAGGCAGGCGCCATTTCGGGCCTCGCCCATGCACTCGACGTGTCTCGGCCCTGCGGCAACCTGCCCGCGGACTCGTTCCAGGGCTGCGGGCCGCCCGCGGCAACATCTTCATGTCTTCAGTGCACGCTGCGCTGCCGGCGCCCGCGGCGCGGGCGCCGGTGCGCCGCTCAATGCACGTCCGGCCGGCTGAAGTGCCCGTGCTTGGCGTCGCGCATCAGCGCGTTGAACTGCTCGCCCGACATGCGCAGCAGCGCCTCGTGGTCACCGGCTTCGATGTAGACCTCGGCGTTTTGGTCGAGATCGTCGTCGACGACCGTCTCCACACCCCAAGCCATTCCAAGCGCGGGCACCGCGCCGACTTCGCAATCGCTGAACAGCTCGGCGATGCGCCGCTCGTCCGCCAGATGCAGGTCGTGCCGGCCGAGCAGCCGAGCGACTTCGCCGATGCGAACGCGCGCGTCCGCCGGCACGACCGCCATCACGCAACCGGCGTCGTCCTCCAGAATCACCGACTTGGCGAGCTGATGTTCCGGAACGTGCGCCACGCGGGCGGTCTGCGCGCTGGTGCTGCTGTGCGGGTGAGTGAAGACCTCGTAGTGCGCGCCGCAGCGCTCGAGGTAACGGGCCAGACGGGGAGCGATCGGCATGGCGTCCTCCTGCAAAGATCGACCGCAGCGCCAGGCAGCGCGCCCGGCGCCGCACAGCAAGTTTGCGCCGATCGGCCCGCGCGCGCCATGGCCGGCACCCATCGGGAGTGACCCTTACCCCGTCAGGCCGTCTGGCATCGGGGCCGACGCCACCGGCCGCACATTGCGTAAGCTGTGGGTTCGGCCCATTTTCCCACCCACCGATGAACCTGCTCGAACCCATCGTCCAGTTCCGCGCCGAAATCCAGGCGCTGCGCCGCGACATCCATGCACATCCCGAGCTGCGCTTCGAGGAGCGCCGCACGGCCGACCTGGTCGCGGCGAAGCTCTCGGAATGGGGCATCGAAGTGCACCGCGGCCTGGGCGGCACCGGGGTCGTCGGCGTGATTCGCAACGGCGCCGCCACGCGCGCGATCGGGCTGCGCGCCGACATGGATGCGCTGCCGATCGCGGAAGCCAACGCGTTCGCGCACCGTTCGGTGTTCGCGAACAAGATGCACGCGTGCGGGCACGACGGCCACACGGCGATGCTGCTGGCGGCGGCGCGTTATCTCGCGGAGTTCAAGCCGTTCGACGGCGCGGTCGTGCTGATCTTCCAGCCCGCCGAGGAAGGCGGCGCCGGCGCGCAGCGCATGATCGACGACGGCCTGTTCGAGAAGTTTCCGTGCGACGCGGTGTTCGGCATGCACAACTGGCCCGGACTCGCGGTCGGCGAGTTCGGCGTTGCGCCCGGTCCGATGATGGCCTCGAGCAACGAGTTCGAGATCAAGGTCGTCGGCCGCGGCACGCATGCGGCGCTGCCGCACCTGGGCGTGGATCCGGTGTTCGTCGCGGTGCAGATCGCGCAGGGCCTGCAGGGCATCGTCACGCGCAGCAAGAAGCCGATCGACGCGGCGGTGCTGTCGATCACGATGATCCACGCGGGCGACGCGACGAACGTCGTACCCGACGTCGCGACGATCGCCGGGACCGTGCGCACCTTCAGCGACGCGGTGACGGCGCAGATCGAGGCGCGGATGAAACGTATCGCGCGGCTGACGGCCGAGGCGCACGACGCCGAGGCGCACGTCGAGTTCAAGTGGAACTATCCACCGACCGTCAACCACCCCGCCGAAGCCGAGTTCGCCGCGAGCGTGATGGACGAGATCGTCGGCGCCGAAAACGTCAAGCGCAACTACGAGCCGACGCTGGGGTCCGAGGACTTCGCGTACATGCTGAAGGCGAGGCCCGGTGCGTACGTCTTCATCGGCAACGGCGAAGGCTCGCACCGCGCGCCGGGGCACGGGGTCGGCCCCTGCACGCTGCACAACGCGTCGTACGACTTCAACGACGAGCTGATCCCGCTCGGCGCGACCTTCTGGGTACGGCTGGTCGAGCGCTTCCTCTCGGACTGACCCGGCCGCGACGGCAGCGCGATCGGCGCTGCTGTCGTCGCGGGCGCGGCGTGCTTGACGGCCGTCAAGCTGCCGCTGCCTGCGCCGTCTATCGTCAGCTCGACGATTCGGCGATCGCGCGACGCCGGCGTGGTGTCGCGTCCCGACGAAACGATCAATGGGAGGTCAACATGCGCAAACGATCGATCCTGTCGCGAACCGCGGCGGCCGTCACGCTCGTCGCGCTGTCCGGTTGCGCGTCACCACCGACGCAGGAACAGGCCGGCATGGTCATCGGCGGCGTGCTCGGCGGCGTGCTCGGCTCGCAGGTCGGCCAGGGGCATGGCCGAACGGCGGCCACGATCGTCGGAACGATCGTCGGCGCGACGATCGGCGGCGCGGTCGGCCGCTCGATGGACGAGCAGGACCGCATCAAGACGGCGCACACGCTGGAGACGGTGCGCACCGGCGTGCCTTCGCAGTGGCGCAACCCGGACACCGGCAACGTCTACACCGTGACGCCGACGCGCACGATCGAAACCGCGCAGGGACCTTGCCGCGAATACACGATCGACGCGTTGATCGGCGGCAAGAAGGAGCAGGTGGTCGGCACCGCCTGCCGCCAGCCGGACGGAAGCTGGCGCGTCGTCAACTGACGACGACGTATCGGCGGCCCACTTGACAGGTGTCAATGCGCGCCGAGGCCGAGTGCTTACGGTGAAGGCGTGCGGGCGCAGCCGCACCCGCACGAGCCGGTGTCACCCCGACCGCCCCGATGCGACCCGCTGTCATCCGCAAGGACCTCGCAGCGCTGCGGCCGACGCCGCATCTGCTCGACCTCGAACGCGAGCGTGCCGCGTTTACTTGGGCGCAGGCGCGCGCCGCGCTCGACGGCCTGCCCGGCGGCGCGCTGAACATCGCGCACGAAGCGGTCGAGCGCCACGCGCGTGGCGCGCGCGCGAACCGCGTGGCGCTGCGCTGGCTCGGCGCGGACGGCGATTCGATCGCCTTCACCTACGCGGACCTTTCGGCGCTTTCCAGCCGCTTCGCCAACGCGCTGACGACAATCGGCATCGTGCGCGGCGACGTGCTGTTCCTGCTCGCGCCGCGCATCCCGCAGCTTTACATCGCGGCGCTGGGCGCGCTGAAGGCGGGTGTCGTCGTCTCGCCGCTGTTCTCCGCGTTCGGACCCGAGCCGATCGCCACGCGCATCCGGCTCGGTCGCGGCCGCGCGCTGCTCACCACGCGCGCGCTGTACGCGCGCAAGGTTGCGCCGATCCGTGCGCAGCTCGATACGCTCGCGCACGTGCTGCTCGCCGGCGATCGCGAAGGCGCGCCGCCGCCGGAAGGCACGCTCGACCTCGACGCGCTGCTCGACGCCGCGAGCGAGCGCTTCGAGACGGCGGCCACGCGGCCCGGCGAGCTCGCGCTGCTGCACTTCACCAGCGGCACGACCGGCCGGCCCAAGGGCGCGATGCACGTGCACGAGGCGGTCGTCACGCATTACGCGACCGGCCGGTACGCGCTCGACCTGCACGACGACGACGTGTTCTGGTGCACCGCCGACCCGGGCTGGGTCACCGGGATGAGTTATGGCGTGATCGCGCCGCTCGTGCACGGCGTGACGATGATCGTCGACGAAGCCGAATTCGACGCCGAACGCTGGTACCGCATCCTGCGCGACGAGCGCGTGACCGTCTGGTACACGGCGCCGACCGCGGTGCGCATGCTGATGAAAGCCGGCGCGGAGCTCGCGCGCGCGCATCGCTTCGAGCGGCTGCGCTTCGTCGCGAGCGTCGGCGAGCCGCTGAACCCTGAGGCGGTGTGGTGGGGGCTCGAGGTGCTCGGCCTGCCGATCCACGACAACTGGTGGCAGACCGAAACCGGCGGGATCATGATCGCGAATACGCCCGCGCTCGACATCAAGCCGGGCTCGATGGGCAAGCCGCTGCCCGGCGTCGACGCCTTCGTCGTCCGGCGGCGCATCGAAAACGAAGACACCGTCGGCGTCGACTTCGTCGATGCGCCCGACGAAGAAGGCGAACTGGCGCTCGCCGCGGGCTGGCCGTCGATGTTCCGCGGCTACCTCGGCAACGAGGCGCGCTACCGCAAGTGCTTCGTCGAATCGCCGCGCGGCCGCCTGTACCTGACCGAAGACCTCGTGCGCCGCGACGCCGACGGCTACTTCTGGTTCGTCGGCCGCGCCGACGACGTGATCAAGAGCGCCGGCCATCTGATCGGCCCGTTCGAGGTCGAAAGCGCGCTGATGGAACACCCGGCGGTGGCCGAAGCGGGCGTGATCGGCAAGCCCGATCCGGTGGTCGGCGAGACGGTCAAGGCCTTCGTGTCGCTGAAGCCCGGCTTCGCGGCGAACGAGGCGTTACGTCTCGAGCTGCTGGCGCACGCGCGCAAGCGGCTGGGGCCGGCGGTCGCACCGAAGGAGATCGACTTCACCACGACGTTGCCGCGCACGCGCAGCGGAAAGATCATGCGGCGGCTTCTGCGCGCGCGCGAACTGGGGCTGCCCGAGGGCGACACCTCGACGCTGGAGGGCGGCGCATGAGACACGGCCGGGCCGCCGGCAAGGGCTCGCCCGGTCACTGCGAGGACATCATGAAAAAGGCGCTGATCGTTTACCACTCCCGCAGCGGATACACGCGGCGCGTTGCGCAGGCGCTCGCGCGGCGTCTCGGCGCCGAACTGGAAGAGATCCGGATCGTTCAGCCGATGGACGGCGCGCTCGGCTACGCGGCTTGCGCGATCGAAGCCGTCGCCGGCCTGACGCCTGCGCTTCGGCCGATGCGCAGGAACCCGGCCGATTATTCGCTCGTGCTGGTCGGCACGCCGGTGTGGTTCTGGAGTCTTTCGAGCCCGGTGCGCAGCTGGCTCGAGGCGCATCGCACGAAGCTCGGTCGCGTCGCCTTCTTCTGCACGATGGGCGGTTCGGGCGCGCGGCGCGTCTTCGCGACGATGGCCGCGCTGCTCGGCAGGCAGCCGCTCGCCACGCTCGCGCTCGCCGACGCGCAGATCGACGCCGGCGTCGACGACCGTCTCGATGCCTTCGTGCGGTCGCTGCAGCCGCCGCGGCGAGCCGCTCGCGGCGCGGCGGCTCGGCGCGGGCGCGCTTCGATGCATGCCGCCGCCACGGCCTGACGCGTTCGCCGCGATTTCGACAAGGCGCAATTCGATGACCACGGATCCGCGACCGGCGCAGCCGCCGCACCTCGCCACCGACGTGGCGAAGTACGCGCGCGAGTTCTGCCTCGCGCGCTTGCGCGACATGCTGCGCATCCGGCGACTGGAGGAGCGCTGCGCGGAGCTGTACGGCGCGGGCAAGATTCGCGGCTTCCTGCATCTGTACATCGGCGAGGAGGCGGTCGCTGCGGGCGTGATGCCGAACCTTGCGCCGGACGATGCGGTGGTCGCGACCTATCGCGAACACGGCCAAGCGCTGCTGCGCGGCGTGTCGATGAATTCGATCATGGCCGAGATGTACGGCAAACGCGAAGGCTGCTCGCGCGGACGCGGCGGCTCGATGCACCTGTTCGACGCGGCGACGCGCTTTTTCGGCGGCAACGCGATCGTCGGCGGCGGACTGCCGCTCGCGGTCGGGCTGGCGCTCGCCGACAAGCTCACGCACCGCGCGGGCCGCGTAACCGCCTGCTTCTTCGGCGAAGGCGCGGTCGCCGAAGGCGCGTTCCACGAATCGCTGAACCTCGCCGCGCTATGGCGGCTGCCGGTGCTGTTCCTGTGCGAGAACAACCTGTACGCGATGGGCACCGCGCTCGCGCGCTCCGAGTCGCAGATCGAGCTGACCAGGAAGGCCGCCGGCTACGGTATCCGCACCGCCCACGTCAACGGCATGAACGTGCTCGCGGTCCACGAGGCGGCCAAAGCCGCGATCGACGCGGTGCGCGCCGACGGGCTGCCGGCGTTCGTCGAGTTCCACACGTACCGCTTCCGCGCGCATTCGATGTTCGACGCCGAGCTGTACCGGAGCAAGGACGAGGTCGAGCGCTGGAAGGCGCACGACCCGATCGACACCTTCACCGCCCGGCTGAAATCCGCCGGGATGATCGGCGAAGACGACTTCGCCGCGATCGACCGCGCAGCGATGGCCGAAGTCGACGCCGCGGTCGCCTTCGCCGAGGCCGGCACGTGGGAGCCGGTCGAGGACCTGACCAGGGACGTGTTGACCGCGGGGTGAGCCATGAAAAAGGTACTGGTCATCTACGGCACGACCGAAGGCCACACGCGCAAGATCGCGACCTTCGTCGCCGAGCACCTGCGCGCGCACGGCGCGTACGTCGATCTGGTCGACAGCGCCACGCCGGCCGCAGCGGCCGTTCAGCCGATCTACGGCGCCGTTGTCATCGCCGGTTCGCTGCACGAACACCTGCACCAGCGTTCGCTCGTGCAATTCGTCAAGGACAACGTCGCCTGGCTGAACGCGGTTCCGACCGCGATGATCTCGGTGGGCCTTGCCGCCGCGCTGCCCGACGCGGAGAGCCAGGCGCAGGCGCGCAACAACCTGCAGTACTTCCTGGACCAGACGGGGTTGAAGCCCGCGCTGGCGAAGACCGTCGGCGGCGCGCTGCTATACACGAAGTACGACTGGTTCAAGCGCACGATGATGCGGCTGATCGCCAAGCAGATGGGCAAGGACGTCGACGACACGCGCGACCACGAGTACACCGACTGGGACGAGCTGCGCCGCTTCGTCGACGAATTCGCCGGACTGGCGCGGCTCGCCGACGGCGGGCGCTGACATGGCCGCGCGTACGATGACCTACCGCGAAGCGCTGCGCGAAGCGCACCGCGAGGCGCTCGCGCGAGATCCGCGCGTGTTCGTGATGGGCGAAGACGTCGGCCGCTACGGCGGCGCCTACGCGGTGACCAAGGGCCTGCTCGACGAGTTCGGTCCCGAACGCGTCCGCGACACGCCGCTGTCGGAACTCGCTTTCGTCGGCGCGGGCGTGGGTGCCGCGCTCGGCGGAGCGCGGCCGATCGTCGAGATCATGACGGTCAACTTCTCGCTGCTCGCGCTCGACCAGATCGTCAACAACGCAGCGACGATTCGGCACATGTCGGGCGGGCAGTTCTCGGTGCCGCTGGTGATCCGCATGGCCACCGGCGCGGGCCGGCAACTGGCAGCGCAGCACTCGCACAGCCTGGAGGTGTGGTACGCGCACGTGCCCGGGTTGAAGGTGCTGGCGCCGGCGACGATCGAGGACGCGCGCGGCATGCTTGCCCCCGCGCTCGCCGATCCCGACCCGGTCGTGATCTTCGAGCACGCGCAGCTTTACAACCTCGAGGGCGAGCTGGCCGATCCGCCGCCCGCGGTCGATATCGCACACGCCGCGGTCCGCCGCGCCGGCACGGATCTCGCGATCGTCACCTACGGCGGCAGCCTGCCGCGCGCGCTCGCTGCGGCCGAGGAGCTCGCGCGCGCAGGCATCCAAGCCGAGGTGCTCGACCTGCGCTCGCTGCGCCCGCTCGACTGGAATGCGATCACGGCATCGGTCGCGAAGACGCACCGCCTGCTGGTCGTCGACGAAGGCTGGCGGACCTGCAGCCTCGCCGCCGAGATCGCGGCCGGCGTCGTCGAACGCGCGTTCTACGAGCTCGACGCGCCGCCGGCGCGCGTGTGCACGGAGGAAGTGCCGATACCGTACGCCAAGCATCTCGAAGATGCCGCACTGCCGCTGCCGCCGAAGATCGTCGCGGCGGCCCGCGCGCTGTGCGCGCGCGGGTGAGGGGAGGTCCGGGATGATCATCGACGCGGCAAGCGAACGCTTCGTGCAAAGACTGCTCGACCGCCACCGCGTGATGGCGCTCGCCACCGTGCGGCCGGACGGCTATCCGCAGGCGACGATCGTCGCCTTCGCGCACGACGGGCTGACGCTGTTCGTTGCCGTCGATGCCACGAGCCAGAAGGCGCGCAACATCCGCCGCAATGGCAAGGTGTCGGTCGCGATCGGCCGCGACCGGCGCGACTGGAACACGATCACCGGCTTGTCGATGGGCGGCACGGCGCGCGTGCTGCGCAAAGCCGACGAGATCGCGTGGGCCAAGTCGCTGCTCACCCGGCGATTCCCGCAGATGAAGGCACTCGGCGAAGCCGACGATTACGCAGGCTGGGCATTCATCGAGATCGTGCCGTTGGTCGTGTCGGTGCTCGACTACCGCAAGGGGTTCGGCCATGCGGAGCTGTTCGAGCTGTGGCCGAAGGCGACGAAGCCGCGGCGCGGCCCGCGAACCCGGTGACGGCGTCGGCCAAACCGAGCGAATCCATCGAGTCCGCCGATGATCGAATTCCGCCTCCCCTCCCTTGGCGCCGACATGGACGAGGGCAAGCTGCTGCAGTGGCTGGTCAAGCCCGGCGACGAGGTGAAGAAGGGCGAGATCGTCTGCGTGGTCGACACCGCGAAGGCCGCGCTGGACGTCGAGTGCTGGAACGACGGCATCGTGCATGCGCTGCTCGTCGAGCCGGGCACGACGATCCCGGTCGGCACCTTGCTTGCCGTGCTGCGCGAGCCCGGCGAAGCGCCGGCAGCGGTCGACGCACGGCTCGCGCAGCTCACCGCCGAAAGACCGAAGCCCGCCGCGACCGCGCCGATCGCGGCACCGGTCGCGGCAGCCGCGGTAACGCAGCCCGCAGCCGCCGAACGCAGGCGCGTTTCTCCAGCGGCGCGAAAACGCGCGGCAGAACTGGGCATCGACATCGATCGCGTCGCCCCCGGCGCGGACGGCACGGTATCGCTCGAAGATGTCGAACGTGCGGCGCGTGCGGCGCCTGCCCCCGCGCCTGGCGCTGCGCCTGCCGCTGCGCCGGTCGCGCCCGCGGCGCGCGCTGCGCAGATGCGCAAGGTCATCGCCGCGGCGATGGCGCGCTCCAAGCGCGAGATCCCGCACTACTACCTCGCCGAGGACGTTCCGCTTGCGGCGGCCACGCAATGGCTCGCACGGCGCAACGCCGAGCGCAGCGTGACCGAACGGCTGCTGCTCGCTGCGCTGCTGATCAAGGCGGTGGCGAGCGCGCTGCGCCGCTATCCAGAGTTCAACGGCTACTGGCGCGACGGCGCATTCGAGCCCGGCGCCGGCATCCACGTCGGTGTCGCGATCTCGCTGCGCGCCGGCGGCCTCGTCACGCCTGCGCTGCACGACGTCGATCGCATCGACGTCGACGCGGTCAACCGCGCGTTGCTCGACCTGACGCAGCGCGCCCGCGCCGGATCGCTTAAGCTCGCCGAGCTCACCGACGCGACGATCACGGTGACGAGCCTCGGCGACCAGGGTGTCGCGTCGGTCTGGGGCGTGATCTTCCCGCCGCAGGTCGCGATCGTCGGCTTCGGCCGCGTCGTCGAGCGGCCGTGGGTCGTCGACGGCGCGGTTCGACCGATGCCGATCGTCACCGCGACTCTTTCCGCCGACCATCGCGCGAGCGACGGCCACCGCGGCGCACTGCTGCTCGCGGCGATCCGCGACCGCCTGCAGGCGCCCGACGAACTGGCGAAGGAGACCGGGTGAACCGCGACGAACTGAAACAGGCGCTCGTTCAAACGCTCGCGACGATCGCGCCCGAAATCGAAGCCGACGCGCTGAAAGCCGATGCGCCGCTGCGCGAGCAGGTCGATCTCGACTCGGTGGACTGGCTGAACTTCCTCGTTGCGCTGCACGCGCGTGTCGGCGTCGATGTTCCGGATGCCGACGCAGCCAGGCTCACGACGCTCGCCAAACTGGTCGACTACTGCGCGCGCAAGCTCGGCGTCTGACGGCGCCGGCGGCCCGAGCGCCACCGGGCCCGCCGACATGGGATCGGGCGCACGGCGGATTGGCTTTGTTCCGACGCTCGTCACACCGCCTCTGCGCATGTCCACTTCAGCGTTACGGGCGCCGGGTTTGTCGTCCCGACCCCGGCCCTGAGCCGGGGGAGCGATCTCGGCGTCGGCAGCGGCTGAGATTCCTCGCCTTCGGCTCGGAATGACCAGGGGGTGTCGGCTCGGAATGACCAGGGGGTGTCGGCGCGGAATGACCAGGGGTGCGGCGCGGAATGACCAGGGGTGCGGCGCGGAATGACGGTGAGTAAGGGTCCGGAACGACGGGTCTTGCCCCGGAATGACCGGGGCGTGGCCCAGGATGGCCTGGCGTGTGGGCGACGAATGGTCCCGAGCAATGCGAGGGATCTCGGCTTCGACAGTGACGGCGATTCCTCGCCTGCGGCTCGGAATGACAAGGAGCGTGCGCGACGGATGGCCGCCGGGCGTCAGATATCACGAAGGTTCGTATGGCTCAATAAGGGCGCACCTCGAGCCGGTTGATTACCTTGTCCACCGCGAACAGCGCCCACGCATCGAATTCGGCGCGTCGCCGCTGGGCCTCGCTGCGCACGTGGCCTTCGAGCGTAACGACGTAGTTCTCGACCCGCGCGACGATCCCGTCGGGATCGACCAGCGGATCCATCTCCAGCGCGAGCCGCAGCGCGTCGGCGACCTCGTCGTCGTTGTCTTCTTCAGGCGGTGCGACCGCGAGCGAGTTGACCACGTCGCGGCAGCCCGGCGTCCACCACGCGAGAACGCCGGCGATGCGCTTGTGCGACAAGCTGATTACGCTGCCTTCGAGCGTGACCACGCCGTCTTCGACCGCGACCTCGATCTCGCCTGCGCCATCGGCGGGTCCCTGCCGCCGCGTTTCGACGTCGCCCTTGACGCGGGTGCGGATCGTGCAGTTTCTGAGCTCTGGCAGATTGAGCAGCGACGCACACAGCGCATCGCGGATCGCGCCGTCACCGAGCCGCTCGGCCGGCTTCACGTGCAGCCGGTCGACGACGCCGCGGGGGCCGTCAACGCTGGCGGCGAGTTCGAGCGCGAGCTTCTTCGCGGCGATGTCCTCGACTTCGCCTTCGAGGACGACCGCATCCGCGACCACGTCGATGTCGATCGGATCGCGATGCAGGTTGATGCGCGGTTCGTGTTCCAGCAGCGCGCGCACACGCTTGATGACGGCTTCCTTGTCGAGCATGGTCGTTCTCCGAACCGGGCAAACTCATCGCGCGGTACGCGCGCGCTTCGCGCCGCCGCCCGCAGCGGCGGTACGTTCGAGGATGCGCCGCCAACCGGGCGGCAGGCGGCAATTGGGCGGCGCGCCGGCGAACAGCGGCGCGATCTCGTCGTCGCGGTAGGCACCGCGCCCGCAGCCGATCCGCGTGACGTGGAAAGTCATCTCGCGGTGAATCTGGGCAAAACGCAAGAACGCATCGACGTAGCGCGCGATCACGGGAACCGGCAGCGGCTTGCCGTGCTCGTCGCGCACCGGGATCGCGTAGCTGCGGCCCTGCAAGCCGACCGCGCGCCCGTAGACCGCGCCATGATCGCGCAGCGCGATCAGCGCGTCACCTTCCGCATGACGTCCGCCCAGATCCGAGCCGAAAACGAAGACGCCTTTTGCTGGGCCGTGCGAGACGGGCCTTTGACTCATACGCGTACAGTCTTCCCCCGCTGTCGCGACCGGCATTGACAGCTGTCAATCTGGCGGCGTGCGGCGTGGCTTCAAGCGCGCGCGCAGAAACCCGCGGCGGCGACGCGGGTCAAATCGGTATGCGCGCAAGCACGCAACAACAACAGATCCAATGCCTGGTTACGCGCCCTTTTTCGGGCCGAGCGAGTCGATTGCAGGAGGTGAAGTCGATGGACCGGAAGCCGCGGCCGAAGAGACGCAACGTGCTGCCGATCGATCCTGCGGTTCAGCAGGGAAACGACCGCAGCATCGTCAAAGACGAGCGGCTGAAGCGCGTCATCAAACAACACCCGCAGCGCGACGAGCCTAAGGTCGACGGCGTCGAGCCCGACGACGTGCCCGCGGCGTAAGCCGAAGCAGCGGCAAACGCGCGTCCGGGCAATACGCTGGCGGTCCGTCGCTGGACAGCGCGGTCGCCGGTGACTCGGTTCGTCACAGGGAGCGATGTCCATCGCTGCGGCGTTTGCCGAAAAGGGGATCCCCCTTGCGTTCGCGCGAGCGCGCGAATGGGGCGGCCTATAGCGCGCGGTTGCGCGGCGGCATCGCGTACTTTTCGGCGGGAATGTCCGAGCGGTCCGCGACGACCCGGCAGCGCGGGTGCCGGTTCGCAACGTCATAGCCGTTGCGCCAGTGGAACGGCCGCAGGTTGCGCGCGTCCGTCGCGCTACCGGGAGCCACGAGTTCGAGCTTCCAGCCGAAGTCGCTGTCTTCGCGCCCGAAGTGCTCGCGCCGGATCCATGCGCCGCACTCGTCCTGGCGCCAGATCGCGCCGTCGGCTTCGGGCATCACCCGGCCGCGCGCCCAGACGGCTTCGATGAGTTCGGTCGTCGCTGCATCCATGGTCGCATGCTGCCGCGTGGCGGGCGACCGCGGCCTGACGAGGGTCAAGACAGCGCGTCGGCCGCGCTGCTGCCCGGCGGGTGCCGGGTGTGGCGGCCCGGGGCGCCGGGCGCGCGCGTCATCGCAGTGCATAGTCGAGCGGCCACCGCGCGCTCAGGTACGCGATCACGTTCAGGTCGGCACCGACCGACGTGTACGTCGAAGCGCCCGCGCCGGGCTGCAGCTTGGCGAGCTTTTTCGGCCGCACGTTCACCTCGTGCAGCGGCACCCCGCGACTTTGCAACTCGGCCGCATCGTCGGCCTGACCGGCGTCGTTGCGATAGAACAGCCACTCGCGGACGAACGCGTCCTGCGCGCGCTCGAGTTCGGCGCACACCTCAGCCGGCACCGGCGCGTGCTCGATCGGAACTTCGCCTTCGGCGGTGACGATCATCCACGGGCCGTGCACGTCGTCCTGCGCGGAGCGGTAAAAGGCCGTTTCTTCGCTCGCGTAGTAGTCCTCGAGCGCGAAGAAGCACGCCGGATACGTCTCGCCGCGCGCGCCGGTAAACCAGCCGTACACGTGCCGGCCCTGTGCGAACCAGAACGCCGCGCAGAGCACGCCGGCGCCGTGCGGTGCCCATGCCACGTGAACGTGCGGTTCGATCATCCTGACCTCCCGCTTGCGCCGAGCGCGGTCGACCCTCGGGTGTCTCCATCTTCGACACCTTGCTCTCGTACGGCGGGACCGAGGCGGACCTCACCGGCACGACAATTGGTATCGATACCCCGATCGACGGCGCGCATCTCGAAATCGCTTTGCCCCCGTTTACGAAAAACCGGCGGTCGAAGCCGCCATCACGCGCCGTGCTTGCCGGCGCTGACGCGCTTGGCCTGCGGGCCTTCGTCGCCCATCTCCTCGATGAATTGGACGGGCATACCCGGTTCGAGCCGGTCGAAGTCGGGGTGAACGACGTTGACGCGGCTGAAATACAGCTCGCGGCCGTCGGCCGTCTCGATGAAGCCATAGCCTTCGTCGGCGAAGATGCGCGCGACGCGGCCGCGCTGCGGAACGGGGTGCGCCTTGACGTCGCCGCGCTGCTCGCGCAGCACGTCCTCGATCTGGCGCCTGGCCGCGTCGAACGCCTCGCGCAGGGCCACGTAAATGTCCTCGTGGCGGTCGCGCGTCACGACGATTTCCTTGCCCGGCACGTGCACGTCCAGGCGGAGCGTGAACTGGCGTCCCTGCCGGTGATGTCTGGCGAACTCGTCGACGGTCACGCGGCAGCGGATGATGCGTGGATAGAACTGCTCGAGTTTCGCCACGCGTTCGCGGATCTCGGCCTCGAGCGCCTCCGACTGGCCTACGCCGTGCATCGTGATCTGCAGTGGAACTTGCATCGTTCACCTTCCTTTCTTTGCGACACCGTGACCGGATGCGGCCGCGGCGTGTCCGCCCGCATCGGCCCACAGCGCATACCGGTGCACACCCGGTCTCAGGTATGGCAAGTGCGCCGCCGCATCGAGCATCATGCGCGCCGCGAAAGCCGGCACCGCGAAGCGCGCCTCGAACAGGATGTTCTCGTGCACACCGGCCCGCGCGCTGCCGCGCCGCTCGAGCCGGCCCGCTCGGAGTCGTCGCGCTCGCTCGCGGGTCATGCGCGAACGCGGCGCCGAGCCGCCCGAAACCGACGCTCGCAAGCCGCCGGCGCGTCATCGCGTTCCCCGTCGATCGCGCACCGGATCAGCGCGCCCAGTGCACGCGCACCAGGTTTTCTTCCTTGTTGTACTTGACCTCGAGTTCACCCTTGTACGCGTCATGCACCGCCTCGCCGATGGCGCGCGCCAAGTGCGCGTCGGTCGTCGTGATCTGCACGCCACCCTCGACATCCTCGATCGCCATGATGCGCTCGAGCGGGTGCTCGGACTTTTCGCGGATCTCGCGGTTGCGCACCAGGTGCAGGATGTCGTCGCGATGCGCGGCGAAAAACGCGCCTTCCAGCGTGACGTAGCCCGCCGGGTAGCGGTCGCGGATCCGGTGGCACGCGGAGCACAGCGCTTCGTGGGCGTCGGCCGGGGCCATCGCCCATTGCCAGCGCCCCTCGCGGAACACTGCGCCGCAACCGGGACAGCGCGTCGGCTCCGGCAGCTTCTTCTGCTGCTTGTAGGCGTCGTGGACGAAGTCCTGCCGGTACTCTTCGCGCCAACCGCCGTGCTTGGTTTTCATCGTCGTCCTCCGCTGATACTCCTTGAACCCTTGGTCACCATAGCCCTGCCGGCGCGGCTGCGGCTGACTTCAGTCAAGCGCGGCCCTCGCCGGGTCCGCGACAGCCGATGCCGGGAGCCCTGCCGGCCGCTCGCAGCCGCTCTGACCTGCGTCAATCCGGCCGTGCAGCACGAGCGCAAGGTATGAACATGGAATGGAATGTGATCCTGACGGTCCAGCCCGGCCCGCACTTCGAGCGCGAGGTGCTGGGCGCGCTCGCGCGATTCGGGCGGTTCCGCGCCACGCCGTTTCGCGATGTCTGCGTCGGCCAGGTCGAGGATCGCTACGCCTTCCTTGAAGCGCTGCGCGAGGCGCGCGCCGCGCGCGCGCCGTGGGCGCAACACCTCGGGCGGGTGATTCCGGTCGACGCCCTGTTTTGGTTTGCGCCGGAGACGTTCGCCGAGCGGCTGAAGCAGACCGTCGCACCGTGGGTCGCGCGCATCGGCAGCGGATCGTTCTGCGTGCGAATCGAGCGCCGCGGCTTTGCCGGCGAGGTCAAGACGCAGGACATCGAGCGCGCGGTCGGCGAGCACGTGCACGCGCTCGCGAGCGCGCAGGGCAGTTCGCCGCGCACCGCGTTCGACGACCCTGACTTCGTGATCGCGGCCGAAACGCTCGGCAACGAGTGCGGCGTAGCGCTGCTGCCGCGCGCATTGCGCGAGACCTACCCCTTCGTGCGCGCCCACTGAACCCGGAAAGACCTCGCCACCGAGACACGGCAGGCACGGACGAAGGTGGCGGGGCGCCGTGCGGCGCGGTCTTCGCTCGCCTGCCGGGTGATCCGACGTGACGGGCGGGCGTTTCGTTCTTCCGCCGCGTTGTGCCTGTCCGTGGCTCCGCGGCTCGACCGGGCTCTTGCGCTGGCCGGCGCCGGCCGCCTTGGGTCGCGGCCGGGTGCCGGCGACCGATTACTTCACCTCGACCTTCGTCGCCTTGCGTTCAGGCGCCGCGGTCTTGGGCAGATGCACTTCGAGCACGCCGTCCTTCATCTCGGCGGCGATCGCCTTGGCATCGACGTTCTCGGGCAGCGTGAAGCTGCGCATGAACGAGCCGTAGAAGCGCTCGACGCGGTGCATCTTCTTGCCCTTTTCCTCCTTCTCCTCCTTGCGCTCGCCCTTGATCGTCAGCGTGTCGCCTTCGATCTCGACGCTCACGTCCTCCTTCTTCACGCCGGGCAGCTCGGCCTTGAGAACGATCTCCTTGTCGGTCTCGATCACGTCGGTCGCAGGCCGCCACTCGAACTCGGCTGCGACGGGCCAGGTCTTCATCCAGCGGCGCAGATCGAACATGCGGTCGAACAACTCATCGAATTCGCGCAGCGGCGCAAGCGACGATGACACGGGAACCAGTGACGTGGATTTGGCCATTGCAACCTCCTTGGGCATCGATGCCCGACAGCAAACCATGTGAAATGATTTTCCGCATCGCGCCCCCGGTCGATCTTGACGGCGGTCAACGCACGCCGATCGGTCGAAAGCGGCAAGTCGAAAGGGCGATCGGCAGATCGCGCAAGTCGCCGCCAGGCAGCACCACGCACGGCGCCGCGCACGACGCGATCGCGCCGGCCGCCGCGTTGCGATGCGAGTTTTCGGGCGGGCCGTGCCCACCCAAGGTCAGGCGCTCGAGGAGCGAGGCTTGACGACCGTCAATCCCGGCTCGCGGCCGGCGCGAACAATGCTCCGCAGACGCACCGGGTGGCGCGTCCGACAGCGGGAACCAAAGCGCCAGCAAAGCGGGCGCGTGCGCGACGTCGAACGGGCCAGACCGGGCGGGCGAACGTGAACAGACGCGAGATGCCGCTGACGCAATTGCGCCGCACCCTGTGGCAAACGTACTTCGAGCGCCTGAACCGCGCGCTCGGAACCGAACGCGTGCAGGTCGAAGCGACGGGGCTCGCATTGTCCGACGTAACCGGCTGGCTCGCCCTCGAGGGTCTGGCGTACGACGCCGAGGCCGACGCGATCGCGCTGCGCGTCGGCGGCGGCGAACTGCGCCTGCCGGGTCCGCGCCGCATCGACATCGACGCCGAGGACGAGTGGCTGCACGGCATCGAGATCGTCGACGCGCAAGGCCACCGGCACGTGCTGCGGCTGCAGGCACCGCTGCGCGGCGCCGCCGCCGTACGACCCGGCGCAACGACCGATCCGGCAACCGACCCCGTCGCGCTGCGCGCCGCGATCCAGCGCATCCTCGACGAGCTCGGGCTGCAGGCGTTTCTTTTCACGCGCGAGACCAAGGACGGCAGCTCGCTGCTGCGCGTCGAATGCGCGACCAATGGCGAATGGAAAACAGTCACCGTGCCGGTGGACGACGCCGAGCTGCTGGCAAGCGTGCACGACACCCCGGTGCGGAAGCGACTGTGCGAGGCGTGGCGCGAGCGATTGCGCGATTGCACCCGCGCCGCGACGACGATCGATCCGTCCGGCCGCTGACCGGCGTCAAGACCGATTCCTTGAGCGCTCGCAAAATGGCATCGGGGCTGCGCCGCACCGACACGCTGGGCGGCGCGCGTCCCGCCCTCGGCTGACACACACACACACACGGGGATGGCATGGCCCACAAGCAGGTTCTGTTCCGTTCCGCCGCGCGCGAGAAGGTGTTGCGCGGCGCAACCCAGCTCGTCGACGCGGTGCGCGTCACGCTGGGGCCGAAGTCCAAGTCGGTCCTGATCCAGAAGAGGTGGGGCGCGCCGATCGTCTGCAACGATGGCGTGACGATCGCCAAAGAGTTCGACCTGAAGGACGCCGAGGAGAACCTCGGCGCGCAGATGCTGCGGCAGGCCGCCGAAAAGACCGGCGATGCGGTCGGCGACGGCACGAGCACGTCGACCGTGCTTGCGCACGCGATCTTCGCCGACGGTGTGCGCAACGTCGTTGCCGGCGCGAGCGCGATCGACATCAAGCGGGGGCTGGATCGCGCCTGCAGGCGTGCGGTCGAGTCGTTGCGAGCGCTGTCGCGTCCGGTGGCCTCGCGCAAGGAAAAGGCGCAGGTCGCGACGATCTCCGCGCACAACGACCCCGCGATCGGCGAACTCGTCGCCGACGCGATGGAGAAGGTCGGCGGCGAAGGCGTCATCACGGTCGAGGAATCGCGCACGACCGAGACGACGCTCGACGTCGTCGAAGGCATGCAGTTCGACCGCGGCTTCCAGTCGCCCTACTTCATCACCGACCCCGAGAAGATGGAGGCGGTCCTCGAAGACGCCTACGTACTGCTTGCCGATCGCAAGATCAGCGCGCTCACGGACTTCCTGCCGCTGCTCGACCAGGTCGCCAAAAGCGGCCGGCCGCTGCTGGTCGTCGCCGAGGACGTCGAGGGCGAGGCGCTCGCCACACTGATCGTCAACCAGATTCGCGGCACGCTCAGAAGCTGCGCGGTCAAGGCGCCGGGATTCGGCGACCGCAGGAAGGCAATGCTGCAGGACATGGCGGTCCTGACCGGCGGGCTGGTGCTGTCGGACGAGACGGGAATGAAGCTCGAGCACATGACGCTCGATCAGTTGGGCCGCGCCAAGCGGGTCGTCGCCGACAAGGACAACACGACGATCATCGGCGGCGCCGGCGATCGCGCCCAGATCGACGCGCGCATCCGGCAGATCCGGCGCGAGATCGAGAAGGCCACGAGCGACTACGACCGCGAAAAACTTCAGGAGCGGCTCGCCAAACTCGCCGGCGGCGTGGCCGTGATCCGGGCCGGCGCACCGTCGGAAGCCGAGATGAAGGCCAAGCGCGAAGCGCTCGACGATGCGATCAGCGCGACCAAGGCCGCGGTGGCCGAAGGCATCGTCCCGGGCGGCGGCCTGGCGTTGCTGCGCTGTACGCAGGCGGTGGCCGACGAGGAGGCGAAGGCGAGCGGCGACGAGCGCACGGGCATTTCGATCCTGAAGCGCGCGCTGCAGGCACCGACGCGGCAGATCGCGGAGAACTCGGCGGTGGACGGCGGGGTCGTTGTGGCGCGCATGCTCGAAGGCGCGGGCAACTACGGCTTCGACGCCGCGCGCAACGAGTACGTCGATCTGATCGAGGCCGGCATCATCGACCCGACCAAGGTCGTGCGCATCGCGCTCGAAAACGCGGTGTCGATCGCCAGCGTGCTGCTGCTCGCCGAGGCCACGATGACCGAGATCGAGGAGCCGCGCAAGGACGCCGCGGGCGGCGAGGCCGGGCTGCCCGAGTGAGGCGGCCGCCGCGACCGACCACGACGGGTCATGCTGCGCATCGCCGTCAACCGCGCGCCGGTGCTGACGCTATGGGCGGCGGTCGTCGCCGAGCGGCTCGGTTTCGATCGCGACGAGGCGCTGACGATGGGACGCGTCGTCGCCGGGCTGAATGCGTATTCCAAAGGCAGGTCGCTCGGCATCTTCAAGCCGGCGCCGGAAGAGGTCAAGCGCGAGCGCAAGCGGCTCGCCCCCGGCGCGGTGATGCACGTGGAACTGCTCGATCGCGCCGTGCCCGTCGTGCGCACTCCCGAAGGCCTGCGCGCGCTGTCGAAGAACGTGCCCGTGGACCCCGCGAGCGTCCAGCGCTACCTCGAGAGCAAATTCGGCGACGCGCTCGGCGCCGTCGAGCGCGAGATGCGCGCGCTCGCCCGTTCGATGAGCGCCGACGAACTGGCGCGCCGCGCCTGGGCGCTGTACGAGGCGTTCCGCCCCGAGGTGCCCCCCGGGGTACGCGGCTGGGGAGCCGCCGGCACGCTCGACCTGGACCGAATCCGCGCCGCGGCCCGGTAATCCTCGGGCGGGGCCGGGTCGCGCGTCAGTGCGACATCAGCACCGGCACGGTCATCGACTGCAGCACGGTGCGCGTGGCGCCGCCGAACACGATCTCGCGTGCCCGCGAGTGTCCGTACGCGCCCATGACGATCAGGTCGGCACCGTAGTCGTGTGCGCGCGAAAGGATCTCGTTACCCGCATCGACATCGGCAGCGACGGTCGGCGCGACCTCGACCTTCACGCCGTGCCGCGCGAGGTATGCGGCAATGTCGGTTCCGGGCACGGTGCCGAACGCCTCGGCCGACGGCTTGCCCGCGACCGAAAGAACGACCACCTGTTGTGCGCGCTGCAGGAACGGCAGCGCGTCGGTCACCGCGCGCGCCGCCTCGCGGCTCGCGTTCCATGCGACGAGCACCCGCTCGCCCAGCGTCCTGAACTCGCCCGCATACGGCACGACGAGCACGGGGCGGCTGACCCACAGCAGCACCGCGTCGGCGAAGTTCGATCGGACGTCGGCATCCGGGTCGGTCTGGTTGACGATCACCAGGTCCGCATAACGCGCGTGCAGCGCGACCGCCTCGGCGATGTCGCCCTCGGCGGTGCGCCATTCGCTGCGCGCGATGCCCGCGGCCTTCACGCCGGCCTCGAAGCGCGCTCGCGCTTCGGCCACCAGTTCGGCCAGCGTGCTGCGTTGCAGCTCGGCGAGCGCCTCGGCGCCGGCCTCGAGCCCGGCGGGCAGGTACATCGGCGGCTTGACGTACAGGCCGACGACGTGCGAGTCCCACCGATCGGCGATCCGCCCCGCAATCTCGAGGCTGCGCATGCTGCGCGGCCGCGGATCGACCGGAAGGAGCAAGGTCTTGAACATGATGATCCTCCACCGAATGCATGATTATCGAGCATTACGAATCTTCGTGACACGATCGACTGCTTGGCGCTCGCATCCGTCGCCCTGTGTCATTCCGCGTCGCAACGCCGCTCTTGTCATTCCGAGCCGCAGGCGAGGAATCTCCGCCGCTCGCAATGCCGAGATCC
>CAZIJU010000042.1:0-27813 GCA_964539745.1 uncultured Burkholderiaceae bacterium
TTTCAGGTACTAGCGCCGCGAGGTGTGGAGGTTCGAGTCCTCTCCTGGGCACCAGAAACGATGGCCAGCGCGAGCTGGCCTTTCGTTTTGGTGGTGGTCGGCGCACGCAGCGCCTGTGCGCTCGAGCGAGGGCTTGATCGGCGCGGCATGCAAGGCCGCGCCGCAGGGTCTCGCATCGGAGACCGGGTCCCGTGCCTGGGACCGCCGCGAATGCCGGCGGTCGCCGGCTTTTTCGTCTTTCGCCCCCATCCTGTTCCGGCGTTCACTCGCCGCGTGCGCGACTGCGCAGCCGCGCGGCGAGCTGATGCGGCCGCAGCGAGTCGTACTCCTCGAACGGCTGGTGGATCCACGGGCTCGTCGGCAGATACTGCACGTAATAGTCCGGCTTGAACGTCGATACCGCCTTGTACCAGAGCACGGCGGTGCGCACCTCCGTGAGCGCCGGGAAACGCTTTTTCAGGTGCTCGATCACGCGGCTCAGCGTCTGTCCGGAATCGACCAGATCGTCGACCAGCAGCAGCTTGCCGCGCAGTCCGCCGCCGGTCATCGTGATGAATTCGGCGATGTCCAGCCGCCCCTGCCGGGTGCCGGCCGCTTCGCGGTACGAACTCGCTGCGAGGATCGCGAGCGGCATGTCGTAAATGCGCGAGATCACGTCGCCGATGCGCAGCCCGCCGCGCGCCAGACACAGGATCGAGTCGAAGCGATAGCCGGACTCGTAGACCTGCAGCGCGAGCTGCTCGATCATGCGGTGATATTCGTCCCATCCGACGTACAGATCCTTCATCGGCACGCCCCGCGCTCAGCGAACGGCCGGCGCAGCACGATCGTCTGCTCGCGGTCAGGTCCAGTCGATACCAGATCGAGCGGCACCCCGGTCACCTCGCTCAGCCGCTCGAGATAGCGCCGCGCGTTGCGCGGCAGCGCGTCCCATTCGCGCACGCCGAAAGTCGACTCGCTCCAGCCGTCGAAGTCCTCGTACACCGGTTCGCACTGCGACACCGCGTCGGCGCCGTAAGGCAGGATGTCGGTCGTCGACCCGCGATAGCGATAGCCAGTGCACAACCGCACCGTCGGCAGCCCGTCGAGCACGTCGAGCTTGGTGATGCACAGTCCCGTCGTTCCGTTCAGCTGCACGGAGCGGCGCAGCGCGGCGGCGTCGAACCAGCCGCAGCGGCGCGGCCGCCCGGTGACCGATCCGAACTCGTTGCCCTTGTTGCGCAGGTGCTCGCCGGTTGCGTCGAGCAACTCGGTGGGAAACGGCCCGGAGCCGACGCGTGTGGCGTACGCCTTGGTGATGCCGAGCACGTAGTCGAGTCGCTGCGGTGCCACGCCCGCCCCCGCAGCGGCCGCGCCCGCCACGGTGTTGCTCGAAGTGACGAACGGATACGTGCCGTGGTCGACGTCGAGCAGCGCGCCCTGCGCACCCTCGAACAGGAAGCGGCGGCCCTGCCCCATCTCGGCGTTCAGCCGGTACGACACGTCGGCGATCATCGGCTTGAGCCGTTCGCCCAGCGCCAGCGTTGCGTCGATCACCTGCTGCGGATCGATGCGCTCGGCGTCCAGATACCGCGTCAGCACGAAGTTGTGGAAGTCGAGCGCTTCGATCACCCGTTCCGCGAAACGCTGCGCGTCGAACAGGTCCTGCGCGCGTACGGCGCGCCGGCCAACCTTGTCCTCGTAGGCCGGTCCGATGCCGCGGCCGGTCGTTCCGATCTTGCCCGCGCCTTTCTTGAGCTCGCGCGCCTTGTCGAGCGCGACGTGATAGTCGAGGATCAGCGGGCAGTTTCCGCTGATGGACAGGCGCGACATCGCGTCGACCCCGGCCGCCTGCAGCTCGTCGATTTCCGCCAGCAGCGCCTGCGGCGACAACACGACGCCGTTGCCGATGTAGCACGCGACGTCGGGCCGCAGGATGCCCGACGGGATCAGTCGCAGGATCGTCTTGCGGCCGCCGATCACCAGCGTGTGCCCGGCGTTGTGCCCGCCCTGGAAGCGCACGACGCCGTCGGCCTCGTCGGTCAGCCAATCGACGATCTTGCCCTTGCCTTCGTCGCCCCACTGGGTGCCGACGACGACCACGTTCTTCGCCATGTCGTTCCTCTAACCTTGGTTCACGGTGCGCGTAACGACCGCCCAACGCCCGTCGACGCGCCGCAGTTCGCGGTCGAAGTCGACCCCGTCGACGACTTCGTCGGGCGCGAGCCGCCGCACGACGACCTCGCCGGCCGCGCGCAGCGCGCGCACCAGCGCGACGAGGTCCGGATCGTCGTCGCACGGCGCGAGGATCGCGGCACGCGTGCCGTTGTCCTGTCCGCGCGTCAGGTCGCGCAGATCGATTGAAAAACCCGTCGCGGGTCGCGCGCGCCCGAAGGCGCGCCCGATGTCGTCGTAACGGCCGCCGCGCAGGATCGGCCCCGGCAGCGCGGGGGCGTACGCCGCGAACGTCACCCCGGTGTGATACCGATACCCGTGCAGGTCCGCCAGGTCGACGCTGAGTTCGTCCGCGAGCGTCGCCCGAACGAGTTGCTCGAGATCATCGAGCGCGCGACCGATGGCCGGCAACGGCGGAAGCGCGCAGCGCGCCCGCGCGATCACCTCGGCGCCGCCGTGCAGACGCGCCAGCGCGAGCAACGCGTCGCCCGTCGCGGGGTCGAGCCCGCCGACGGTGTCGGCGAGCGCCGGCACGTCCTTGGCGATCAGCGCTGCGAGGATGTCGTCGGCCGCGGCGGCCGCTGCCGCGTCGGCGCCGAGGATCGCACGCACGACACCGGTGTGCCCGAGATCGAGTCGCACGCGCTCGACGCCGGCGCGCCGCAACGACTCCACCGCCAGTTCGAGGATCTCCGCATCGGCCGCGAGCCCCGCGTGGCCGTACAGTTCGGCGCCGACCTGGAAGGGCTCGCGCGTGGCGAGCGGATGCAGCGGGCGCGCGTGCAACACGCTGCCCGCGTAGCACAGACGTGCCACCCCGCGGCGGTTCAGGATGTGCGCATCGATGCGAGCGACCTGCGGCGTCGTGTCGGCGCGCAGTCCCATCATCCGGCCGCTCTGCTGGTCGACGAGTTTGCAGGTGCGCAGGTCGAGGTCGGCGCCGGCGCCGGTCAGCAGCGAGTCGACGTATTCGGCAAGCGGCGGAATCACCAGCTCGTAGCCGTAGCTGCGGTACAGATCGAGCAGCACGCGGCGCAGCGCCTCGAGCCGCCGCGCTTCGTGCGGCAGCACGTCGGAGATTCCCTCGGGAAGCACCCAGCGCGCCATGCAAGCCCTGCTCGCCGCGCAACGCGGCGCACGCTCCGTCTACGAAAGGATCCAGAACAGTCCGAGCCCGATCAGGATCGCCACCAGACCGATGAAGCGGATCTGGCCGTCGCTCAGTTCGGTCACGCGGCGGAACATGTCGCGCCACGCCGCAGGCGCGAGAAACGGCATCAAGCCTTCGAGCACCAGCATCAGCGCGAACGCCAGGCCGAGCGTGGTCAGCATCAGCGCTGGCTGCGTCCCGGCGCGGGGTTTTTCATGTACTTGAAGAACTCCGACGACGGGTCGATCACGAGCAGATCGGAACGATTGCGAAAGCTCGCGCGATACGCCTCGAGGCTGCGGTAGAAACCGAAGAACTCGGGATTCTGGCCGAACGCCTGCGCGTAGATCGCGGCGGCGCGCGCGTCGCCCTCGCCCTTGATCTTCTGCGCCTCGCGGTACGCCTCGGCGAGCAGCACTTCGCGCTGGCGGTCGGCGTCGGCGCGGATCTTCTCGCCCTCAGCCGCGCCGATCGAGCGCTGCTCGGTCGCCACGCGCTGCCGCTCCGAGGCCATGCGGCGAAAGACGTCGGCGTTGATCTCGGGCACGAAGTCGACGCGCTTCAGCCTCACGTCGATGATCTCGACGCCGACGTCCTTGACGCGCTCCTGCACGGCGATGCGGATCTCCTCCATCGCGCGATCGCGCTCGCGCGAAGTGATGTCGTTGACGGTGCGCTTGTTGACCGCCTGGTTCATCGCATCGCGCACGAGCGACGAAATGCGTTCCTGTGCGGCGCGCTCGCTGCCGGTGAAACTCACCCAGTAGCGGCGCGGGTCGCTGACGCGCCACTTGATGAAGGAGTCGACCAGCAGGTTTTTCTTCTCCGAGGTCTGCACGCGGTCCACCTGCGGCGTGTCGATCGTCAGGATGCGCTTGTCGACATAGACGACGTTCTGGAACGGCGGCGGAAGCTTGAAGTGCAGTCCGGGCTCGGTGATCACTTCCTTGATCTGACCGAGCGCGAAGACGATCGCGTACTGCCGCTGGTCGACGATGAATGCGCTGGCGCGGAAGACGACGGCTGCGACGATGACCGCGACGATGGTTCCGAGGATCCTGTTCATGGCGCGTCCCGGCACTTACCGCGTCTCGCGTTCGCGGCTGCGCGCGCCGTCGCGCGCGCGCGCGTCGCCCGGCGCCTGCTCGGGCGCCGCCGACGTCGGCGGGTTCGGAACGACGCGCGCGGTCTGCCCGGCCTCGGACAGCGCTTGCTGCATCAGCTTGTCGAACGGCAGGAACAGCACGTTGTTGCCGCCGCGGGCGTCGACCATGACCTTCGTCGAGTTCGTGAAGATCTGTTGCATCGTGTCCAGGTACATGCGCTCGCGCGTCACCGCGGGCGCCTTGTTGTACTCGGCGAGGATCTGGCGGAAGCGGGCCGCGTCGCCCTGCGCCGTCTCCACGACACGCGTTCGGTAGCCCTCGGCTTCCTGCAGCAGGCGCGAGGCGGCGCCGCGCGCCTTCGGCACGACGTCGTTGGCGTAAGCCTGGCCTTCGTTGATCAGCCGCTCGCGATCCTGCCCGGCCTTGACCGCGTCGTCGAACGCGGCCTGCACTTGCTCGGGCGGTTGCGCGTTCTGGATCGCGACTTCGAGCACCAAGAGGCCGGTGCCGTAGCGGTCGAGCATCGACTGCATGCGCTGGCGCGTCGAATCGGCGATCTGCTGGCGCGCTTCGAACAGCACCGCGTCCATCACGCGGCGCCCGATCTCCTCGCGCATCGCCGACTCGGCGACCTGCGTCACCGTTTCGGCCGCGCTGCCGCCGGCGAAACGGTGGTTGAACACGAAGTCGCGCGCGCCGCTCGCATCCTCCTTGATGCGGTACTGGACGGTGAAGTGCACGTCGACGATGTTCTCGTCGTCGGTCAGCATCAGCGCTTCCTTCAAGCGGTCGCCCCGGCCGCGCGCACCGATTTCAAGCGTGCGAACCGAAAGTACGTCGACGACTTCGTGCGACTGGATCGGCCAGGGCATCCGCCAGCGGAAACCTGGCGGGGTCGTTCCGTCGTACTTGCCGAAGGTCGTGACCACCCCGACCTGGCCTTCTTGCACGATGTAGAAGCCGCTGCCCATCCAGATCACGACCGCGGCAGCGAGGATCGCGAGCACGCCGAGGCCGGCGCCCTTGGCGTCGGGCCGCAACGAACCCATGCCGCCGCCACCACCGCCGCCACCACCGCCGCGACGACCGAACAAACCGTTCAGTCGCCGGTTGAAATCGCGCCACAACTCGTCGAGATCGGGCGGCCCGTCCTGGCCGCCGGGACGCTGCGGCCTGCGCTCCCCGTCGTCCCTGCCGTCGCCGGAACCTGAACCGCCGCCGCGACCCCATTGCGGGTCGTTCAGCGACATTGCAAGACCAAACAGGGAAACCATGGACGCTTGTCGAGGAATGACGCGCGGTCCAGCCGCGCCAGTTTAGGCAGGAGCAACGAACGACGCTGGGGACTCGATCCCGGCAGGCAGGGCGGCTGCGGCGCGGGTCTGGCGCGCACGTTCGGCGATCGCTTCGCGCAGCAGGTCCAGCCCCTGCCCCGAAATCGCACTGACGGAAACGGCGCGGATGCTACCACAGGGGTCCGTCTCGACCGATGGCGTGCGGTCGATGCGATCGATCTTGTTGTAGACGACCAGGCGCGGCACGTGCGCGGCGCCGATGTCTTCGAGCACGCGCTCGACCGCGGCCATCTGCGCAGCGCGCGCCGGCGTTGAAACGTCGACGACGTGCAGCAGCAGATCGGCCTCGACCGACTCCTCGAGTGTCGACTTGAACGCCTCGACGAGCTGGTGCGGCAGCCCGCGAATGAACCCGACCGTGTCGGACAGGACGACGCTTACGTCGCTGCCGAGCTGGCAGCGTCGCGACGTCGTGTCGAGCGTCGCGAACAACTGGTCGGCCGCGAACGCGCCGGCACGCGTCAGCGCGTTGAACAGCGTCGACTTGCCGGCGTTGGTGTAGCCGACCAGAGACACCGAGAACACGTCCCGCCGGGTCCGCGCGCGCCGCTGCGTGCGGCGTTGCTTGTGCAGCGTCTTCAGCCGCTCGCGCAGCAGCTTGACGCGCGACGCGATCATGCGACGGTCGAGTTCGATCTGCTTTTCCCCGGGTCCGCCGGTCTTGCCCAGTCCGCCACGCTGCCGTTCGAGGTGGGTCCAGCCGCGCACCAATCGCGTCGACAGATGTTCGAGCTGGGCCAGCTCGACCTGCAGCTTGCCTTCGCGGCTCTTTGCGCGCTGCGCGAAGATGTCCAGGATCAGCGCGGTGCGGTCCAGCACCGGTACTTCGAGCACGCGCTCGAGGTTGCGCTGCTGCGCCGGCGACAGCGCGACGTCGAAAAGTGCGACGCCCGCATCCGCCGCCTTCAGTTGCGCCGCGAGTTCGTCGACCTTGCCGCCGCCGAGGTAGTGCGCCGGATCGGGACGATCGCGGCGTGCGCAGAAACTGCCGCGGACCTCGTAGCCCGCCGAACGCGCAAGTTCGATCATCTCGTCGAGCGCGTCTTGCGCCGCATGTCCGGCGCCACCCCGCCCGAGCGTCACGCTGACGACGAGTGCGCGAGAACGGCGGTTCACGCGCGCGGAATCGACGTGGAACACGCTCAGGCCGCAGCCTCCGTCGTGCCGAGGTTGACCGGCCGCGCCGGCACCACGGTCGAGATCGCGTGCTTGTAGACCATCTGCGTCACCGTGTTCCTCAGCAGGACCACGTACTGGTCGAACGATTCGATCTGGCCTTGCAGCTTGATGCCGTTGACCAGGTAGATCGATACCGGAACATGCTCCTTGCGCAGCGCGTTCAGGAAGGGGTCTTGTAGAAGTTGCCCTTTGTTGCTCATGTTGGCTCCGATCGTTAGACGAGCGCCGCGTCAAGCGGAAGACCCGGCGCCCACGCGCGACGCCACTTAGATGCGCGCCGGCCGCCGAAATTCAATGTAAAGGAAAAACCCCGCCTTCGCCACCGCACCCCCGGGCTAGCCCGCATAGGGGTTTGCGCCCGTTCTGAACTCGATGCGCAGCGGCGTGCCTTCGAGCTTGAACTGCTCGCGGAAATAGCCTTCGAGGTAGCGCCTGTAGCTGGCCTGCACACGGCCAAGCGCGTTGCCGTGGATCACGATGACCGGCGGGTTCTGCCCGCCCTGATGTGCGTATCGCAGTTTCGGGCGCGAACGGCCGGCGCGCGGCGGCGGCTGCCGTTCGACCGCCGCATGCAACGCGCGTGTCAGCCGCGGCGTCGGCAACTTCGCGAACGCGGCGCGGTTCGCGCCCGCGACCGAGCGCATCAGCGCGGCGAGCCCGGTACCTCGCCTGGCCGAGATGAAGTGCACCCGTGCCCAGTTCAGAAAGTGCAGCTTGCGGTCGAGCTCGCGCTTGATCAGCGTGCGCTGATATTCGTCGACGCCGTCCCACTTGTTGACCGCGACCACGAGCGCGCGGCCGGCTTCGAGGATGAAGCCGGCGATGTGCGCGTCCTGCTCGGCGATCTCCAGCGCGCCGTCGAGCAGCAGCACGGCCACGTTGCAGCGCTCGATCGCCTGCAGCGTCTTTACGACGGAAAACTTCTCGATGGTCTCGAACACCCTGCCTCGGCGACGCAGCCCGGCTGTGTCGATCAGCGTGTAGTGCTCACCGCCGTAGTCGAACTCGACCTCGATCGCGTCGCGCGTGGTCCCGGGCTCGTCGAACGCGATCATGCGCTCCTCGCCGAGCAGCGCGTTGACCAG
Organism: uncultured Burkholderiaceae bacterium; assembly: GCA_964539745.1. Lineage (GTDB taxonomy): Bacteria > Pseudomonadota > Gammaproteobacteria > Burkholderiales > Burkholderiaceae_F > DSNY01. The sequence goes on from CAZIJU010000042.1 coordinate 8,030, forward strand.
CGTCGACTTGCCGACGTTCGGCCGGCCGACGATCGCCACGCGGATGCGTCCGGCTCCGACTTGCGCATCCTCCGTTTCGGCCGGCGCCTCGAATCCCGCCAGCACGACCTCCATCAGGGCGCCAATGCCGTCGCCGTGCGCGGCCGAGATCGGATGCGGCTCGCCAAGCCCCAGTTCGTGAAACTCGGCGCTCGCCTCGGGCGGCAGCCCCTCGGCCTTATTGACCGCAAGCACGATCCGCCGGCCGGCGACACGCAGCCGCTCGGCGATGCGGCGGTCCTGCGCGGTCAAACCCTCGCGCGCATCGAGCACGAAGATGACGACGTCGCTCTCGGCGATCGCGGCCTCGGCCTGCTCGGCCATCTCCTTGACGATGCCATCGTGCGCGACCGGTTCGAAGCCGCCGGTGTCGATGGCAATGTACGGGACCGGGCCGACGCGCCCTTCGCCGTAGTGGCGGTCGCGCGTCAGCCCGGGAAAGTCGGCGACCAGCGCCGCGCGCGAGCGCGTCAGTCGGTTGAACAGCGTCGACTTGCCGACGTTGGGCCGGCCGACGATCGCCACGATCGGCTTCATGGTCGTGCCGCCGACCCCTGGCGAACGGCCTCAAGAAGCGCGACCGTGCCGTCCAGTGTCTGCACGACGAGCCCGTCGGCCCAGCGCTGCGGCCGAGCGACGATCGCGCTGGAATCCACGCGCGCCCGCCCGACGAACGCGCCGTCGGTCGCCGACAGCAGATGCACGTAACCGCCGAGATCGCCAACGGCAACCGCGCGTCGGTATTCCGCCGGCGTGGTCAGCGCGCGGTTGGCAAGCATGTCGTTCTTCCAAACGCTGGCGCCGGCGTCGCGCGTGAACGCAAACACGCTGGCGCGCACATCGACGCCGTAGACCTGCGACTCACCGATCTCTACGCCCGCACCTGCAGACAGCTCGCGCGCCCAGCGCAAATTGCCGTTGACCGCATCGGCGCAGACGATGCGCCCCTGGAAACTCGCCGCGCACACTTCGCGCCCGGCAACCGCGACTGCGCCGACCACGTCGGCGAGGCGTTCGACCTCCGTGGTTCCCTTCGGCTCGGACACCGCCACTTCCCAGCGCGCCGCGCCGTTCGCGAGCGCCACGCCGACCAGCCGTCCGCCCGGGAACCCGACGACGACGGTGTCGCCGGCGAAGGCCATTTCGGTGCCGGTGCGCAGCGACAGCGGCGGCTGCTGCCGCTGGTAGGTCCAGCGCCGCTTGCCGCTGTCGGACTCGAAAGCGGTGACGCGATGATCGGTCGACCGCACGATCACCGTGCCGCGGCCCACCAGCGGGGGCGCGGTCACGTCGCTTGAAACCTGCGCGCGCCAGCGCAGTTTGCCGTCGACGTCGTACGCGAGCACTTCGCCGCGCGGCGTTCCCACGGCGACGGTCAAGCCGTCGCTGCCCACACCTGCGGAAATCGGCGTTTCGGTGTCCACGCGCCAGACGATCTGCCCCGATTCCGGCGCGATGCGAACGAGCGCGCCGTCGCCGCCGGCAGCGTAGATCGCGTTCTCGGCGACCGCAGGCTGCAGCGCAGCGCCGCGCGCCGCGCCCACCGCCACCGACCAGCGCGTGCGCAGCTCGACCGCCGGCTTGATGTCGGTGAGCTCAGCCGGCTTGCGCGAGGGATCCTTGCTCGACGCGCACGCAGCGAGCAGCACCGCACCGAGCAACGTGCAGGTGAACGTGCGCAGCGGCAGCGCCGAATCCGCGGGCTTCATACGAACACCTCAGGACGCAAGCGGCGCAGGCAGCGCATCGAGCTTCAATTGAATGAGCGCGCGCAGCGGATGCTGCGCATCGGCCAGCGCCAAGGCTTCCCGATACGCGGCGCGCGCCTCCTCGACCTTGTTCTGTGCGAGCAGGATGTCTCCGCGCCGGTCGGCGAACGCGACCGCATGCGCGGGCGGAACGTCGCCGGCGAGCGTCTTCAGCGCCTCGTCGTAGGCCTTTTCGTCGAGCAGTACGCCGGCCAGCCGAACGCGCGCAATCGGCACGTACTCGGGGCGGCCCGACTTCTCGATGACCCAGACGAGCTGGGCCTTCGCGGCGTTCAGGTCACCCGCATCGTGGTAGGTCTTTGCGGCGGCGAGCGCAGCCATCGGCGCGTACACGGTGCGGCCGTACTGCTCGATGATCGTGCCTGCCAGCGCCTTCGTCCGTGCGGCGTCGCGCGCGGCGAGCGCCTTGAGGAACTGCTCGTAGACGGCCGCCGCCTGGCTGGCCTGGTTGCGTTCGTACCAGCGCCAGCCGTTGTACGCGGCAAAGGCGAACAGCACGAGCGTGACGACGGCGAGGATGAAGTTGCCGTACTTGTCCCACCACGCCTTGAACGTCGCAAGCTGTTCCTGCTCCTGCAGATCGTAAGCCATGCCCGATACGCTCCGTTGTTGTTCCTATTCCGACAGGGATTCCAGCGCCTCGGCGAGCGCGCTACCAAGTCGATCGAGTGCGACCGCCCTCTGTTCCGCGAACGGCCATGTGCCGTCGCGCGAGCGCAGCGCCTTGACCGCCGCGGTGCCGGCCGCAAGCTCCGCCTCGCCGACGATGACGGCGAACTCGGCGCCGCTGGCATCCGCTTTTTTCATTTGCGACTTCAGGCTCGCCTCGCCCGCGTGCAACAGCACGTCGAGACCGGCGTCGCGCATCGATTCGGCCGCACGCAGCGCCGCGTCGAGTGTGGCGCCGCCCTGGTGCAGCACGTAGACGTCGCACAACGGCCGCTGCGGCACGCCGGCGGTCTCGCGCATCAGCTCGATGACGCGCTCCACACCGATCGCGAAGCCGCAGGCCGGGGTCGGTCTGCCGCCGAGCATTTCGATCAGCGGATCGTAGCGACCGCCTCCGCAGACCGTCCCCTGCGCGCCGAGACGGTCGGTGATCCACTCGAAAACGGTCAGGTTGTAGTAGTCGAGCCCGCGCACGAGTCGCGGGTTGATCGTGTATTCGACGCCGTTGGCACGCAACAGCTGTTGCAGTCGTTCGAAGTGCGCGCGCGAGGCCGCGCCGAGGTACTCGATCAGCCGGGGCGCCCCTTCGATGAGCGACTGCATCGCAGGGTTCTTCGTGTCGAGGATGCGCAGCGGATTGGTGTGCAGGCGGCGCCGCGCGTCGGCGTCAAGCCGGTCCTGGTGGCGCTCGAAGTAGGCGATCAGGTCGCGCCGGTGCTGCTGCCGTTCGTCCGGCTGGCCGAGCGAGTTCAGCTCGAGGCGCATCGGGCCGATCGCCAGCGTCTGCCACAGCCTTCTCAGCATCAGGATCAGTTCCGCGTCGATGTCCGGGCCGGCGAAGCCGAGCGCCTCGACGTTGACCTGATGGAATTGCCGGTAGCGGCCCCGCTGCGGCCGCTCGTGCCGGAACACCGGTCCGATGCTCCACAGCCGGCGCGGCCCGTCGTACGTGAGGTTGTGCTCGATCGCCGCGCGCACCACGCCGGCGGTGAACTCGGGGCGCAGCGTCAGGTTCTCGCCGTTGAGCTTGTCCTCGAACGAGTACATCTCCTTTTCGACGATGTCGGTGACCTCGCCGATGCCGCGCACGAACACTTCGGTATGTTCGAGCAGCGGCGTGCGGATCTGCTGGTAACCGTAGCTGCGCAGCCAGTCGTAGACGCGCGCCTCGAACAACTCCCACAACGGCGCTTCCGCGGGCAGCAGGTCGTTCATGCCGCGCACCGCGGCGAGCTTCTGTCTGCTCATTTCGGTCAGTCGCGCGCGTGCCCGTACGTGCGCCGCACGTAGTCCTCGACGATCGCCTGGAACTGCGCGGCGATCGACTCGCCTTTGAGCGTCACCGTACGCTTGCCGTCGACGAAGACGGGCGCGACCAGCTGCTCCCCGGTGCCTGGCAGGCTGATGCCGACATTCGCGTGCCTGCTTTCACCGGGGCCGTTGACCACGCAGCCCATCACCGCGACGTGCATGTTCTCCACCCCCGGATAGCGGGCGCGCCACAGCGGCATCTGCGCGCGCAGGTAGTCCTGGATCTGCGCCGCCAGTTCCTGGAAGTACGTGCTGGTCGTGCGGCCGCAGCCGGGGCAGGCGATCACCTGCGGTGTGAACGCGCGCAAGCCGAGCACCTGCAGGATCTGCTGGGCGACTTCGACTTCCTTCGTTCGCGAATCGTCCGGCGCCGGCGTCAGCGAAACGCGAATCGTGTCACCGATGCCTTCCTGCAGCAGCACCGCGAGTGCGGCGGTCGAGGCGACGATGCCCTTGCTGCCCGGCCCCGCTTCGGTGAGCCCAAGGTGCAACGGGTAGTCGCAACGCCGCGCCAGTTCGCGGTAGACCGCGATCAGGTCCTGTACGCCGCTCACCTTGGCGGACAGCACGATCCGGTCGCCCGGCAGGCCCAGTTCCTCGGCGCGCTGGGCGCTCTCGATGGCCGACCGCACCAGCGCTTCGCGCAGCACCGCGCTCGCCTCCCAAGGCTGCGTGCGGCGCGCGTTTTCGTCCATCATCTTCGCCAGCAGTTCCTGGTCGAGCGAACCCCAGTTCACACCGACGCGGACCGGCTTGCCGTAACGGCACGCGACCTCGACCATCCGCGCAAAGTTGTCGTCGCGCTTGGCGCCGCGGCCGACGTTGCCGGGGTTGATGCGGTACTTCGACAGCGCCTGCGCGCAGTCCGGGTACTCGGCAAGCAGCTTGTGACCGTTGTAGTGGAAGTCGCCGACCAGCGGCACGTCCACACCCATGCGGTCCAGCTGGGCGCGGATCGCGGCCACTTCGCGCGCCGCTTCCGCCGTATTGACGGTGACGCGCACGACCTCCGATCCGGCCGCCGCCAGTTCCTTGACCTGGATCGCGGTGGCGATCGCGTCCGCGGTGTCGGTGTTGGTCATCGACTGCACGACCACCGGCGCGTCGCCGCCGATGCGCACGGCGCGGTCGCCCCACCGCACTTCGACCTGGCGTGTCCGGCGGCGGGAGCAGACGCCCGCGGGCGCCGGCGCGCAGTTCCAGCCGTCTTTCGTCGAGTTCATTTGCCGATCTACTCGAGCGTCACGCGCGCGACGTTTTCGCTGCTCGTCAGCGGCTTCAGGTCGACGGGCCGGCCGCGATACTCGAGCGTGACGGCCGACGCGTTGCCGATCACGAGCTTGAAAGGCGGCTTGCCGTCGAGTTTCTGCTCGGAACCGGCGTCGTTGTTCTGCGACAGCAGGACCCGGCCGTCCGCTTGCGTCACCTCGACCCAGGCGCGCTCGCGAAATGCGAGGCGTATGGGGCTGGCGGCGGCCGGTGCCGCCGCCACGATCGGTTCGAGCTGCGCGGTCGGCGTCGCCGAAACGGGTGCGCCGCCCTGCGCGGGAAGATCGGCGCCGGTGGTCGGACGCGCCTCGGTTGCAGTCTGCGCGGCTGGCGCCGCCGGCGCGGGCGGCATGGCCGCCTGCCCGCGCCTTTCCGCCGGCGGCATCGAACGCGTCGAAAACCAGCCGACGACGCCCAAGGCGACCAGCGCGCCGACGGCGCCGATGACGACGACCCTGCGCGAGACCCGCTCGCGCCTGGCGTCACGGACGATCTGCGACGTCCCGGACGCCGCGGCCTCGACACCGGTTTCCACGGGCGGCAGCCGCTCGCGTAACGCTTCGAGCAACGGCGCCGGATCAAGGCGCAGTTCCTTGGCGTAGTTGCGCACGAATCCACGCACGAAGGGGCCGCCCGGAAGGCGATCGAGATCGTCCGCTTCGATTGCGGCGATCTGCTTCGGATGCAGACGCAGGCGGGCCGCCATGTCGACGACCGAGATGCCCTGGCGCTCGCGCTCCTCGGCCAGGATCCGACCACAGGACGGCGGCTCGACAGCCGCGCCGTCGGCGCGCGGCGCAGTCCGCGCCTCGGTCATCGCTTCGTTCGATTCAGTCATCGAACGCTCCGCGCCGCAACGCCGAAGCCTCCGGCGAGTTCGGGAACCGACGGCGCAGCTCGTCGGCGAACTGGCGCTCGGTGCGCACATCGCCGCTGGCGCGAGCGATGCGAAGTCCGAGCCAGAGCGTCTCGGCAGTCGCATCGACCTGCTTTTCCAGCAGCCCGTAGTAGAACGACGCCCGATCGAGCTGGCGCGTCGCCAGGTACAACTGCGCGAGATGGAACTTTGTAAACGGGCTGGTGGCGTCGAGCTCCAGGGCACGCCGCAGATGCTTTTCCGCAGCTTCGTAGTCGCGAACGCGCATCATGCAGACGCCGGCGTTCTGCATGGCCTTGCCGGGCGTGGCGTACAGCCTGTCCTGCGCCGCGCGCAGGAAGTAATCGACCGATTCGCGTTCGCGTCCGGTCTGGCACAGGTACCAGCCGTAGTTGTTGTTCAGCTCGGGGCTGCCCGGATCGAGTTTGAGCGCGCGCGCGAAATTGGCGTCCGCTTCGCGGCGGTCGCCCAGATCCATGTAGATCAGGCCGAGCAGGCCATACGCCGCGGCGTAGTTCGGATCGGCCTGCAGTGCGCGCTGCGCCTCTTCGAGCGCGATGTTGAACTGCGCCTTCTGGTAGTAGCTCGCCGCGAGCTGCAGGCGGATGTCGGCGCGCTTGCGTGCGTCGAGATCCACCGCCGGCGCCGTCGTCGCGGACGCCGACGCGCCGTCGACGGTCGTGGTCGTCGTCGTGCATGCCGCCGACAGCAGCGACAGAGCGGCAGCGACGAAAAGGATCCGATGACGCATCGTGTCCCGCTTTAACGCGCTGCCGCAACCACCGGCACCAGGCGCCTCGCAGCCCGCTCGGCGCGGCGCGTGCGGTCCTGCACCTCGCCGGCAAGCTGGCCGCAGGCCGCGTCGATGTCGTCTCCGCGAGTCTTGCGCGTCGTCGTCACGATGCCCGCCTCGGCGAGGATCTGCGCGAATGCGCGGATGCGCTGCGGGCTGGAGCGGCGCAGGCCGGTACCCGGGAATGGATTGAACGGAATCAGATTGAACTTGCACGGCACGTCGGCGACCAGCGCGATCAGCTCGCGGGCGTGCGCGTCGGAATCGTTTACGCCGTCGAGCATCACGTACTCGAAGGTGATGAAGTCGCGCGGCGCCACTTGCAGGTAGCGCCGGCATGCGGACATCAGTTCTCGCAGCGGATGCTTGCGATTCAGCGGAACGAGCTGGTCGCGCAACGCGTCGTTCGGCGCGTGCAGCGAGACCGCCAGCGCGACCGGGCATTGCGCGGCCAGTTTGTCCATCTGGCGCACCAGTCCGCTGGTCGAGACAGTCACGCGCCGCCGCGACAACCCGTACGCGTTGTCGTCGAGCATCAGACGCAGCGCCGGCACGACCGCATCCAGGTTCTGCAGCGGTTCTCCCATGCCCATCAGCACGACGTTCGAGATCGCGCGCTCGCCACGATTGCCGCGCAGCGCGTGCTCCGCCAGCCACAACTGGCCGACGATTTCCGCGGTCGTCAGATTGCGGCTGAAACCCTGCTGGCCGGTCGCGCAAAACGCGCATGCCATCGCGCAGCCCGCCTGCGTCGAGACGCACAGCGTGCCGCGCTCGTCTTCGGGGATGAACACGGTTTCGATCGCGTTGCCGCCGCCGACGTCCAGCAGCCACTTGCGCGTGCCGTCGGCGGCGGTCGTATCGCGCACCACCGCGGGCGCGAGGACTTCCGCGCGCGCCGCGAGTTTTTCCCGCAGCGACTTCGCCAGATCGGTCATCGCGTCGAAACGGCTCGCGCCGCGCTGGTGTATCCAGCGCAGCAGTTGACGCGCGCGAAACGGCTTTTCGTCGAGCGAAGCGACAAACGCCGTCAGCGAAGCGGCATCCAGGTCGAGCAGATTGACGCGCCTCATCGAGCGGGCTAGCTAGCGCGAGTAGATGTTCATCGTCGGGAAGAAAAACGCGATCTCGGTTCGCGCGGTCTCCACACCGTCGGAGCCGTGAACCGCGTTGGCGTCGATGCTCTCCGCGAAGTCTGCACGGATCGTGCCCGGCGCAGCCTTCTTCGGGTCGGTTGCGCCCATCAGGTCCCGGTTCTTCGCAATCGCGTTCTCGCCCTCGAGCACCTGCACCATTACCGGACCGGACACCATGAAGTCGACCAGCGGCTTAAAGAACGGCCGCTCGCGATGCACCGCGTAAAACGCTTCGGCGTCGGCGCGCGACAACTGCAGCATCCGCGCGGCGACGATCTTCAGTCCGGCTTGCTCGAAGCGCGCATAGATCTGGCCGATGACGTTTTTCGCCACGGCATCGGGTTTGATGATGGAGAGGGTCCTTTCGATGGCCATTTGGGTGTCCCGTTGGGTAATCGATCCGGCTCGGCCTTGCGCACTTCTTCGCTGCGCCGCACATGTGCTCGAACCCGTCGCCCGGCACCGGACGAAGATCGAAAAAAGCCCGAGAAATGAAGGCTTTGCGCCGGCGTTTAAGCAAGGAATGTTAACACGCGACGGCCTGCGGACGGTCCGCTGGCCCAGTCGCCGGAATCCAGCACGGCGATCGATTCGACGTGCGCCGTATGCGGAAACATGTTGACCACGCCAGCGGCACGCAGTTTCCAGCCGCCTTCGTGGACCAGCACCGCGCAGTCGCGGGCGAGTGTGGCCGGGTTGCACGAGACGTAGACGACCCGCGGCGGCTTGCGCTCGGCCGCCACGAGCGCGCGGGCGACTGCGAGCGCGCCTTCGCGCGGCGGATCGATCAGTACGCGATCGATGCGGCCGAGCGCGGCCTCGCAGCGCCGCCAGTCGTCCGCGGTCCATGCGAACAGATCGCCGGCAGCGAAGTCCGCGCGATCGGCCAGACCGTTGTCTGCGGCGGCGGTCATGGCCCGCCGCACGAGTGCGGCGCTGCCCTCGATCCCGAGCACGCGCGCGGCACGCGTGGCCAGCGGCAGCGTGAAGTTGCCGAGTCCGCTGAACAGATCGAGCACACGATCGTCCGGCCCGGGATCGAGCAGCCGAATGGCGCAGCGGACGAGCACCTCGTTGATCCGGTGATTGACTTGCGTGAAATCGGTCGGCGCAAACGGCAACGCCACGCCGAACTCCGGAAGCTCGAGCCGCAATGCGCGGGCGGTCGCGGTATCGAGCGGCTGCGCCGAGTCCGGTCCGCCGGGTTGGAGCCAGAGCGCGACCGCATGCGCTTCGGCGAACCGGCGCAACCGGACCAGATCGTCGTCGGTCGGCGGCAGCAGGACGCGCAGCACGAGCACCACCGCATCGCCGGCTGCGGCCAGTTCGATCTGCGGCATCCGCTTCCTCAAGCTGAGCCCGGCGATCAGCTCGCGCAGCGGCACGAGCAGCGCGCCGACGCGCTGCGGTAGCACGTGACATTCGCGCATGTCCGCCACGTAGCTGCTGGCGCGCTCGTGGAAGCCGACCAGCACGCCCCCCTTCTTCTGGACGTCGCGCACCGCGAGCCGTGCGCGATGCCGGTAATGCCACGCCGGCCCGACGATCGGCCGCAGGATGCGCTCCGCGCGCAGCCTGCCGATGTGCCACAGGCTGTCTTCGAGCGCGCGCTGCTTGATCGCGACCTGTGCGCGCGCTTCGACGTGCTGCATCGAGCAGCCGCCGCACGCGCCCGGGTGCAGGCCGAAGTGCGGGCAGCGCGGGGCGACGCGCTGGCTACTTTCGCGCAGCACCGCAATCGTGCGCGCGGTCTCGTAACTCGGCTTGGTGCGTATCCGCTCGGCGAGCACGCGTTCGCGCGGCAGCGCACCCTCGACGAAGACGACCTTGCCGGCGCGCCGCGCCACGCCGCGCCCTTCGAGGTCGAGCGATTCGACCTCGACGACGAACGTCTCGCTCATTCGTTCAGCCCGGCCAGGCGGCAAGGTACTCGCGCCAGTGCGGTGCATCGATCGCGCGCAGCGCGGCGCGCACCGCGGCAATCTCATCGGCGTACGCGGCGGCGCTCAACACCCCGCGCATCTTCTGGAAGCGGCACCAGACGAGGTAGGTGTTGACGACATCGGTTTCGCAGTAGTCGCGGATGGCGCCGATCCGGCCGTCCTGGTACGCCTGCCAGACGCGGCCGCCGTCCAGACCGAGCTTGCCGGCGAAGCCGGCGAGCCGCGCCAACTCGTCCAGCGGCGCATTGGCGCGCGGCTGATACAGGGCGAGCAGATCCATCAGATCGGTGTGCCGCGCGTGGTATCGACTGATGTAGTTGTTCCACTTGAAGTCGCGGTCATCCTCGCCTTGATCCCAGTAGCGCGCCGCCGCCACGCCGTGGATCAGCCCGCGGTAGTGCAGCACCGGCAGATCGAAGCCGCCGCCGTTCCAGCTCACCAACTGCGGCGTGTAGCGGTCGATCAGCCGGAAGAAGTCCTGGATCAGCTTGCCCTCGTCGTCTTCGGGCGTCCCGAGACACCTAACACGAAAGCCGCTGTCGTCGCGAAACGCGCAGCCGATCGCGACGATTCGCTGCAGGTGCAGCGCGAGGAAGTCGTTGCCGGTGCGCTCGCGCCGCTCGGCGAAGGCACGTTCGGCCACTTCGGCATCGGCAAGCGCCGCCCACTCCGGCCGCAGCCGGCGCAGCCCGGAGACGTCGGGAACGGTCTCGATGTCGAAGACGAGGGTCGGCGTCATGCGCCGATTCTATCGGCCACGTCGCGGAAAGGCGCGCCGACGCACGCACGACGAGCAGCGAGCCGATGCATACTGTCCGCTCGGTGCCTGCGAGCGGCGCGCCGGCCCGCTCAGAACAGCGCGCCGCGCTCGACACCCCGTGCGAGCAACGAGCGCCGCAGGCGCTGCAGCGCTTCCTGCTGGATCTGCCGCACGCGCTCGCGCGTGAGCCCGAGGTCCACAGCGAGGTCATCGAGCGTCGCCGGCTCGAGCCCGTTCAGCCCGTAGCGCCGCTCGATGACGGTGCGCTGCTTGTCCGGAAGACGCTCGATCCAGTCGCGTACGAGCTGCTCGATTTCGCGCGCAAGAGCGACCGTCTCCGGGCTCGCCGCCCCGGTGTCGGCGAGCAGGTCGATCAGCGTGGAGCCGGGGTCGCTTTCCAGCTGCGTGTCGAGCGAAGCCGGCAACTCCGATAGTCGCAGCACGTCGGCAACCTCGTCGACGCTGCGTCCGACCAGATGCGCGATGTCGTCGATACGCGCTTCCCGCCGTTCGCCGTTCGCGGCGTGCTCCGCCTCGAGATGGCGTTTGGCGCGCAGCACCTGGTTCAGCTCGCGGACGACGTGCACCGGCAAACGGATCGTGCGCGCCTGGTTGATGATCGCCCGCTCGATCGACTGGCGGATCCACCAGGTCGCATAGGTCGAAAAGCGGAAGCCGCGCTCGGGCTCGAACTTCTCGATCGCATGAATCAGCCCCAGATTGCCCTCCTCGATCAGATCGAGCAGGCTCACGCCCCGGTTGACGTAGTGCTTCGCGATCGAGACGACCAGCCGCAGGTTGTGCTCGATCATCGCCTGTCGCGCCGCGAAATCGCCGGCGCGTGCCCGCATCGCGTACAGGTATTCCTGCTCCGGCGCCAGCAGCGGCCGCGCGCCGATCGCGTTCAGGTACCGCTGGACGGCGTCGCCGGCCAGGTCGTCCGCTTCTCGCTCGACCGCGCCCTGCGCTTCGCTGTCGACCGCGCCGTCGTCGGCGGGCAGCGCCACCGTTTCGATCGCATCGATGCTCGCGCCCGGCTCCGGCGCCAGCTCGTCACCGGCGCCGTCTTCCGCAGGCCTCGCGTCGAAACCGTTCTTGGTCATGCCACCCATCCCGACTCCGATGCGCCACACGACCCGGCGCCGCTCGCGGCGCGGACGGTCAGGGACGCGGCGGCAGATACTTCAAGGGATCGACCGGCTTGCCGCGTTGCCGGATCTCGAAGTGCAGTTTCGGTTCGCCCGAATCGGACTGACCCAGCTCCGCGATACGCTGCCCGCGCTTGACCGCCTGTCCCTGCTTCACGAGGATCCGACGATTGTGCGCGTACGCCGAGATGAAGTCGTCCGTGTGCTTGATGATGACCAAGTTGCCGTAGCCCCGCAAGCCGCTGCCGCTGTAGACGACCTGCCCGTCGCTCGCCGCCACGACCGGATCGCCTTCCTTGCCAGCGATGCCGATGCCTTTGCTGCGCGCTTCGTCGAACGCGGCGATCACGCTGCCGGCGGCAGGCCACTGCCAAGCGAGGCCAGTATCGATCGCCGCGGCGGGCGGCGGCTTCGTCGCCTCGGCCGACTTCGCCACGGGCGCAACGGACGGCGCAGCGTTCGCCGCCGGGGGCAACGGCGTGGGCGGCGCGGCGGCCGGCGCCGCGCCGAGCGGACGCGCCTCCACCGCCGCGCTCGGCGAGACCGGAACCGCCGCGGCGATGGCTGGCGCAGCCGATTCCGCATCGGGTGGCGTCACTCTCAACGCCCGGCCGACGGCGAGCTTCGACGGATCGTCAAGCGCATTCCAGCGTGCGATGTCGCGGAAGTCCTGGCCGAAGGCCAGTGCGATGCTGTACAGCGTGTCACCGCGCTGCACGACGTAGGTGCCATCCTTGGCCTCGCGCTGCAGCGGCGCGACCGTCGCCGTGTCGAGCCCGCGAGCCGCCTCGCTGCGCACACCGCTGCGGTCGGACTTTTCGACGATCGGCGCTTCGCGGACCGACGTGACCGTGCAAGCGCCGGTGGACAGCGCCAGCAGCGTGATCGCGAGCGCACCGCGGATCGAGGCGCACGAGAGTCGTCCTGTGTTCATGTGTCAGGCAGTGCCGGATTTCAACGGAACGAACCGGACGGCTTCGATCGCGCGGCGCGCGACACGGCCGTCATCGTCTTTGGTGATCAACGTCAACCGCTGTGCCTCGGCGCCGAACGGTGCGACGATCCGGCCATTCGGCTTGAGTTGTTCGACCCAGGCCGCCGGCACCCGTTCCCCGGCGGCAGCCGCGACCACCGCATCGTACGGCGCCTGCGCGGGAACGCCATCGGCCCCGTCGGCGAAGACCAGCCGCAGATGCGCAAGCCGCAACGGACGCAGATTCGCGCGCGCCTTCTCGTGCAGGGGCCGCAAACGCTCCACCGAAATCACGCTGCCGAAGATCTGCGCGAGGACGGCCGCCGCGTAGCCGCAACCAGTGCCGATCTCCAGCACCTTCGCCGATTTCGGCGCAGCTACGCCGTCGAGCACGAGCTCGATCGTTCGCGCGACCGTGTATGGGCGCGACATCGTCTGACCGAGCCCGATCGGCAGCGCGGTGTCCTCGTAGGCGCGGCTCGCAAGCGCCGGGTCGACGAACAGGTGACGCGGCACCGCCTCCATCGCCGCCAGCACGCGCTCGTCGCGGATGCCGAGTTCGCGCAGGCGCTCGACCATGCGCGCGCGCACTCGTTCCGACGCAAGTCCGGTGTTGTCGTACCCGCCGCGCATGCCTAACGGCGCCCTCGCTGCAGCCACGCCGAGACCAGCGGCAACTGTTCGTCGTGCGTCAGATCGACCTGAAGCGGCGTCACCGACACGTAGCCGTTGGCGGTCGCGTGAAAATCGGTGCCGGGGCCCGCCTCGCGCGCACTGCCCGCGCCGCCGACCCAGTAGATGGTTTCGCCCCGCGGGCTCTCGCTGCGAATCACCGGCTCGGCGTGATGCCGTTTGCCCAGACGCGTGCCGACGATGCCGCGGATCGCCTCGTAGGGAAGGTTCGGAATGTTGACGTTCAGAAGGAACGGACCCGGGATCGGGTCCGCCACGTAACGGCCGACCACATCGCCGGCGATGCGCGCCGCGCTGTCGAGATGCGCGTAACCGCGCTCGACCAGTGAAAACGCGATCGACGGAACGCCGAACAGGAATCCCTCCATCGCGCCGGCGACCGTACCCGAGTAGATCGTGTCGTCGCCCATGTTCTGGCCGTTGTTGATCCCGGACACGACCAGGTCGGGCGGCTGTTCGAGCAATCCGGTCAGCGCGATGTGCACGCAGTCGGTCGGCGTGCCGTTGATGAAAAGAAACCCGTTGTCGGCCCGATGCACGGTCAACGGCCGGGTCAAAGTCAGCGAGTTGCTGGCGCCGCTGTGGTTCTGCTCGGGTGCGACGACGGTGACTTCACCGAACGGCCGCATCGCCTCGACGAGTGCCGCAAGGCCGGGAGCGAGATATCCGTCGTCGTTTGAAACAAGGATCCGCATCGACGAAGTGGCCGGTTGACCGCGTCGCGGGCAACCGGCCTGCTCCAGGTGTTCCTTGGTCGGGGCGGCGGGATTCGAACTCGCGACCCCTTGCACCCCATGCAAGTGCGCTACCAGGCTGCGCTACGCCCCGAACGGCGCGGATTGTACACGGCACACCTGCGTCGCTGACGGTCGCGTCCCGTTCGAAGCCGGGTGAACTCGCAGGCGCGCAGCGCGCAGCGAAAGCCGACAGCGGCAATCGATGCGGCGACCCGTAGCCCGGCGCGCTTGCGTACGCTCACTCGGGCTTGAGCAGCGCGCGGATCGCCTCGAGTTCGCTGCGCACGGCAGTCAACGTCAGTTGCGGCGCCGGATCTTCGCCGCCGTTGCCGCGCGATCGAGGGGAGCGGCCGTTGTCTTCGAGCCGGTTGCGCGCGCCGCTGATGGTGAAGCCCTCCTCGTAGAGCAACTCGCGGATTCGCCGGATCAGCAGCACCTCGTGATGCTGGTAATAGCGCCGGTTGCCGCGCCGCTTGATCGGCTTGAGTTGCGTGAACTCCTGTTCCCAGTAACGCAGCACGTGCGGCTTGACGCCGCAGAGCTCGCTCACCTCGCCGATCGTGAAATAGCGCTTTGCCGGAATCGGCGGCAGCGCGTTGTGGGCGTCGGGACGCTGCATCGGAGCCGTGCCGTTTGCTCGGGGCGATCCGAGCGCGGCGGTGCCGCGCGCGAACGATCAGTGCAAGCCCTGCGCCGCGGCCACCGCCGCCTTCAGTTTCTGGCTGGCGTGAAACGTCACGACGCGCCGCGCGGTGATGGCGATCTCCTCGCCGGTCTTCGGATTGCGCCCGGGCCGCTGCGGTTTGTCGCGAAGCTGGAAGTTGCCGAACCCGGACAGCTTCACGGACTCGCCCCGTTCGAGCGCATGCCGGATCTCGTCGAAGAAGCCGTCGACCATGTCCTTCGCCTCGCGCTTGTTCAGGCCGAGCCGTTCGAACAGCGCATCGGCCAGTTCGGCCTTTGTCATCGTCTTGCCGCCGCGTTCCCGCGCGCTTGCCGGCCGATTCCGTGTCGACGGCAAATCCGGGAACTTGAAGGCGGTCATTTGTTGGTCGTTCTGCATGACGTTCATTGGCGCAAGCGGGCGCCGATCCGCTGAGCGAGTCCCTCGACGATCGCCGCGACCGCGGCATCGGCATCGGCATCGGCGAGCGTGCGGTCAGTATCTTGCAGAACGATTCGGAAGGCAAGGCTTTTCTCCTTATTTAACAACGCGTTAGCGCTTGCTCCCGCGAACTTGCTTGAATCGTCGCCGCCGGGCCGGTAAAGGTCGAACAGGCGGAAGTCGCGCAGCACGCGAAGCCGTTCATCCGTTCGTGCGATCCGGGAGACTTCGTCGAGTACCTGCTGCAGCGTGACGGAAGCATCGACCCACAGCGCCACGTCGCGCAGTACCGCCGGGAAGCGCGGTACCTCGCGGTAGCGTGGCAATGGCGTCGGCAGCAACGCGTCGACATCCAGTTCGAAGACGATCGGGGCCTTCGGCAGCTCGTACTTCTGCTGCCAGCGCGGGTGCAGCTCGCCGATCCAGCCGATCGAGCGGCCGTCGAGTTCGATTCGCGCGCTGCGCCCGGGATGCAGCGCCGGGTGTTCGGCAGCGACGAATCGGGCATCGTCGCGCCGCAGCAGCCGTTCGACGTCGCCCTTGACGTCGAAGTAGTCGACTTCGCGCCTGGCAACCCCCCACTGCTCGTCCCACGCCGGCCCGTATGCGAGCGCGCCGATGCGATTCGGTTGCCACACCCCGGCCACCGCGAGGGGTCCATCGCCGACCGCAGGATCCCGCGCGTAGACGCGGCCGAGCTCGAACACGCGCACGCGCGCCGCCTTGCGGTTCAGGTTGTACTTCAACGCGGCGACGAGCCCGCCGATCAGCGTCGTGCGCATCACCGCGAGATGGCTCGCGATCGGATTGAGCACCCGGATCGGTTCCGAATTGCCCGCGAAGTCCTGCTCCCACGCCGGGTCGACGAAAGAGAAGTTCACGAGCTCCTGGTAGCCGGCATCCGCGAGTTCGCGCCGTAGCGCATGCACGGGCCGCACCGTCTCGGGCTGCGCACGCATCACGGCCGGCGCCAGCGGCGGATTCGCCGGAATCCGCTCGAAACCCCACAGCCGCGCCACTTCTTCGATCAGGTCCTCCTCGATCTCGAGGTCGAAGCGATACGACGGCGGCGTCACCCGGAACTCCGCGCCCGTGCGCTCGGCGGCCAGTCCGAGCCGCTCGAACACGGCAGCGATCTCGCCATCGGCGATCGGAACGCCGATCACGCGGCGGCACCGATCGGCGCGCATGCGTACCGGTTTCCGCTCGGGCAGCCGCAGCACCTGGTCATCGACCGGCCCAACCCGCGTCTGCGGTGTGCCGCAGATCTCGACGATCAGCCGCGTGATGTACTCGATGTGTTCGACGGTTGTCGCGAAATCGACGCCGCGCTCGAAGCGGTGCGACGCGTCGGTCGAGAAGTTGTAGCGGCGCGCCCGCCCCTGGATCGACGCAGGCCACCAGAACGCGGCTTCGACGTAGATGTTGCGCGTGTCCAGCGTGACCGCGGTCGCCTCGCCGCCCATCACGCCGGCGAGCGCCTCGACGCCACGATCGTCGGCGATCACGCCGACCCAGTCGTCGACCTCGACGGTCTGGCCGTTCAGCAGTTGCACCTTCTCGCCGAGGCGGCCCCAGCGCACCTGCAATCCGCCGGCGACCTTGTCGAGGTCGAAGACGTGCGAAGGCCGGCCCAGCTCGAGCATCACGTAGTTCGAGATGTCGACCAGCGCCGAAATCGGCCGCTGGCCGCTGCGCTCGAGCCGGCGCTTCATCCACTCCGGCGTTGCCGCGCGCGCGTCCAACCCGCGGATGATGCGGCCAGAAAACCGCCCGCACAGGTCCGCATGATGGACGTCGACCGGCAGCCGCTCGTCGATCGTCGCCGGCATCGGTGCGAAGGTCGGCAGCACCAGCGGCGCGCCGGTGATCGCCGCCGCCTCGCGCGCAACGCCGATGACGCTCAGGCAGTCACCGCGGTTGGGCGTCAGCTTGATCGTGAACTTGCGGTCGTCGAGCGCGAGGACTTCACGCACGTTGTGCCCGATCGGTGCATCGGCGGACAACGCAAGCAGGCCGCCGTGATCGTCCGACAGCCCCAGCTCGCGGGCCGAACACAGCATCCCCTGCGATTCGACACCGCGCATTTTCGCGGGCTTGATCCTGAGGTCGCCCGGCAGCACCGCGCCGGCGAGAGCGCACGGCACACGCATGCCGGCCGCGACGTTCGGAGCGCCGCAGACGATCGTCAGCGGCTCACCCGTTCCGGCGTCGACGCGGCATACCGTCAGCTTGTCCGCATTCGGATGCCGTTCGACCGCGAGCACCTGCGCGACGACCACGCCGGAAAAAGACGGTGCCACGGGTTCGTTGCCTTCGACCTCGAGCCCCGCCATCGTCAGCCGCTCGGCCAGTTCGTCGCTGCCGATCGGCGGATTCACATAGGCGCGCAGCCACTGTTCCGAAAACTGCATGGCGATGTTTCCGCGGTTGCGAAGCTCAGTTGAACTGCTGCAGGAAGCGCAGGTCGCCCTCGAAGAACAGGCGCAGGTCGTCGACGCCGTAGCGCAGCATCGTCAGGCGCTCGAGGCCGGAGCCGAACGCGAAGCCCATGTAGCGCTCCGCGTCGAGGCCGAAATTGCGAACGACCGAGGGATGGACCTGTCCGGCGCCCGAGATCTCGAGCCATTGCCCCTTCTTCGGGCCGCTGGTGAACATCATGTCGATCTCGGCCGAGGGCTCCGTGAACGGAAAGAAGCTGGGGCGAAAGCGCACCCGCAGGTCGTCGCTTTCGAAGAAGCGACGAAGGAAATCCGTATACACCCCCTTCAGATCGGCGAAGCTGATGTGCTCGTCGATCCAAAGCCCTTCGACCTGGTGAAACATCGGCGAATGGGTCGCGTCCGAGTCGACGCGATAGGTGCGCCCCGGCGCGATGACCTTGATCGGCGGTCGGTGCATGCGTGCGTAGCGCACCTGCATCGGCGACGTATGCGTGCGCAGCAGCAGCGGCTTGCCCTGGCCGTCATTCGCGTCGACGTAGAACGTGTCCTGCATCGATCGCGCCGGATGGTTCTCCGGATTGTTCAGCGCCGAAAAGTTGTACCAGTCGGTTTCGATCTCGGGTCCGTCGGCGACGTCGAAGCCGATCGAACGGAAGATCTCTTCGATCCGGATCCACGTCCGAAGCACCGGGTGGATGCCGCCCGCGCTGCGCTTGCGGCCGGGCAGCGTCACGTCGATCGACTCCTGCGCCAGTCGCGCGCCGAGCTCGGCGTCGGCAAGCGCGCGGCGGCGTTCCGCCAACATGCGCTCGATCGCCTCCTTCGCCGCGTTGATCTTCGCGCCGCGCGCGCGCCTTTCCTCGGGCGCGAGCTTGGCCAGTTCCTTGAGCAGCCCGGTCACTCGGCCGGTCTTGCCGAGGAAGCGTGCCTTCTCGTTTTCGAGCGCCGCCGGCGTATCCGCCGCAGCAAAGGCCGCCCGTGCCTGTTCAACCAGTTCGTCGAGTGTGTCCATGAACGAAAAACGGGACCCGCCGCCAAGGCCAGGCCCCGTTTCCTAGCTGAGGCGCCCGCCCGGGGCGCGTCGGTTACGCGGCGCGGCTGGACTTGACCTTTTCGACGATCGCCGCGAATGCCGGCTTGTCGAGTACGGCCATGTCGGCCAGCACCTTGCGGTCCAGGTCGATCGCCGCCTTCTTCAGGCCGTTGACGAACGCGCTATAGGTCAGGTCGTGCTCGCGCACGGCCGCATTGATGCGCGCGATCCACAGCGAGCGGAACACGCGCTTCTTCTGACGGCGGTCGCGGTAGGCATACTGCCCCGCCTTCATGACCGCCTCTTTGGCGACACGGAAGACGCTCTTGCGCCGCTGCGTGTACCCCTTGGCCTGGGACAGCACCTTCTTGTGCCGGGCACGCGCGGTGACACCGCGTTTTACTCGAGGCATGGCGTTCTCCCTGGGTTATGCGTACGGCAACATGCGGCGCACCGCGTTGGCGTCGGCCGGACTGATCTGCACCGGGCCGCGCAGGTGACGCTTCGCCTTGGTCGTCTTCTTGGTCAGGATATGGCGCTTGAACGCCTGGGCGCGCTTGATCGACCCGCTGTTGCGGACGACGAAGCGCTTCGCAGCGCTCTTCTTGGTCTTCATCTTGGGCATCGTGCCCTCCTTTCTTCGATGAGTACAGGCGCCCTCGCGGGACTTGTGGCCTGCCTTCACTTGTATCGCCCGTCGCCGCAAGACCCGTCGGCGCCGAACGTCCTGTAAACCAAACGGCTACTGCTTTTTCTTCTTCGGAGCCAACACCATCACCATCTGCCGGCCTTCGAGCCTCGGCATCGCCTCGACCTGGCTCACCGCCTCGAGGTCCTGTCGCACGCGCTCCAGCAGTTTCAGGCCGAGTTCCTGGTGGGCCATCTCGCGACCGCGGAACCGCATCGTCACCTTGGCCTTGTCCCCCTCCTGGAGGAATTCGTGCAGCTTGCGCACCTTGGTCTGGTAGTCGTGATCGTCCGTCGCCGGACGGAACTTGATCTCCTTGACCTCGATGACCTTCTGCTTCAGTCGCGCCTCGTGCGCCTTCTTCTGCTCCTGGTACTTGAACTTGCCGTAGTCCATC
>CAZIJU010000043.1:0-27140 GCA_964539745.1 uncultured Burkholderiaceae bacterium
CCGGCTGGCAGCCAAAACACCCCCGATTCGACCCACTCGATTTTCAAGAGAGGCCAGGAACACGTGGTCGACCTCTACTACTACGCGCTCGCCCAAAGAAGACGCGGTGATCTGCCGCGTGCCATCGCGCTGCTTTCACAAAGCACAGCCCTCGCACGCAAAGCCGGACTGGCCAACGAAATGGTGTCGGTGCTGTTGGATGCGCTGGCCGTCACTCACCTTACGGCGCGCGACGGTGCGGCCGCTTACACGGCGGCGCTGGAGGCGACGACACTGGCCACTTCGGCCGTTGGGCCAGGCCATCCCGCCGCGCGCAGCGCCCGTGCGTCGCTTGCCTTTGCCCAAGCGCTGCGCGGCCAACTTGCGGAGTCCGCCGCGACGCTGCAAGAACTGCTGCAAGGACCCGAGGCGACGGCTGCAGATTCGGCCATGTTGCTGCATTACCTTGGAGAGATCGACCTGCTCGCCGGCCGGGCTGCCGAGGCGCTGCCGCGTCTTGCCGAAGCGGCACGACGGATCGAAGGCGGCTCACGCCGCCGACGCGCCGCGCTTCCCGCCGCGCGAACGGCGCTGGCACGCGCGCTGCTGGAACTGCAACGAGTCGACGAAGCGGCTGCCCAGCTTCAGCTCGCCCGGGGTCTGCTCGACGAAAGCCGAGCTTTGCCGACGCCGGTGGACGCCGAAGCCCATACAGCGACGGCGCGCGTATATCTGGCGCGCGCACAACCGCGTGCCGCGATCGAACACGCGGCGCGCGCCGAAGCGTTTTGGCGACAGTTCGATCCGGGCAGCCGCTGGGCAGCCGAGGCGGCGTACTGGCACGGGCGCTGTCTGGCGGCCGCGGGCAATGCGGATGGCGCCAGCAAGGCCTATGCCAAGGCGCGTACGGCCTTGGCGGCGTCGCCATTTCCAGCCGACCGCGCCTTGCTCCGGGACATCGCGACACGCTGACACGCGCCGCTGCCGCGACGCACGTTCATGACGGTCGGGGACGGCGAATTGCGTATTCGCAGCTAGGACCCACGCCGCACGTGGCCACGCCGGCCACCAGCGATGGCGTTGGGCCTGCCCAATATCTTCCAGCTTCGGGAGTTACGCATATGCGATTCGCCAACACGAGAAAGCTCAGACTTCTTGCGCCGGCCCTGCTGCTTGCCCCGCTGCTGCTCGTTGCCTGCGGGGGCAGCGACGGCGCCAGCGAAAACCCACCTCCGCCGAACCCGTCGCTCCTGTATGTGGCCAATTCCGGCAACAACACGATCACCGTTTATGACGCTTCCAAGGGCGGCGCCCCGCTCCGAACGATTAGCGGCAATCTCACCGGACTGAACAACCCGCGCGACGTCAAAGTCGATGCGGGCGGCAACATCTACGCCGCGAACAAGAACGGAAGTTCCAGCAGCATCACCGTCTACGGGCCTGGAGCGAGCGGCAACGTCTCGCCCATCCGATCGATCGCGGGCTTCAACACGTCGCTCGCCGGTGCCGTTGGCATCGCCTTGGATAGCGCCGGCAACCTGTACGTGGCAAACAGCGATGCCAGCGTGATCACGGTTTATGCGCCCGCGGCGAACGGCGACGCCACGCCAATCCGACTCATCGCGGGCCTAGCCACGATGCTGGAGTTTCCGGACGCCATCGCGGTCGATGCGCAGAATCTCTACGTCGCCAACTTTTCTACGATCGGGGTCTACCCCAAGGGCGCGAACGGCAATGCCGCACCGGTCCAGCTGATCGGCGGCCCCGCTACTTTGCTCAATAATCCAGACCGGATCTTGATCGGCCCGGGTGGCGAGATCTATGTTGCCAACTTTACCGGACAAAGTGTCGTCGTCTTCGCCCCTGGCGCCACTGGAAACGCTTCGCCAAGCCGGCTGATCGGCGGCAGCAATACGGGGATCGGCACCCCGGTCGGAATCACGCTGGACACGCAGGGTAGGCTGCACGTGTTGAATCCGGACGGGCGCATCAATGTGTTCGCGCCGGGGGCCAACGGCAACGTCGCCCCGGTGTTCAGCTATGCGATCAGCGGTGTGAGCGACCCCGCTGCTCTGCTGTTCGTGCCGTGAGAATGCCCGTGCGCTCATTCGACGCGCGGGTAAAACACCGGGGGCGCCAGTCAAAGCCGAGCGTGGGGACCATGTCATCGGACGCGACGGCTTCGCCCTCGGTCAGACATCGTGGCTTACCCGCCGCTGAGCGCCTGCACGATCAGCAGTTCGTCGTCGGGCGCAAGCGGCGCGCCGAGATCGAAGATCGGCGCGCCGCGCACGAAAAACCGCACGTGCCGGCGCGTGCGGTCCTGTTCGTCGACCATGCGGAAGCGGATGCCGGGATAGTGCCGGTCCAGATCGGCCAGAACCTCGCCGAGCGTGGCGCCGTGCGCGTCGACCCAGGCCGCGCGCGTGTAGTCGCGCAAGGGGCTCGGGATCAGCACCCTCATTCGAGCGTGGCGGCTTCGACCGCGTAGATCTCGGGCAGATGCCGCGCGATGCAGCGCCACTGCGCGCCTTCGTCGCGGCTCGCCCACAGCTCCCCGCTCGTCGTTCCGAAGTAAAGCCCGACGGGATCGGCGCCGTCGGCGCACATCGACTGCCGCTTCACCGTCCACCATGCCTGCGCGGCGGGCAGCCCGTCGTCCAATCGCTGCCACGTCTTGCCGCCGTTGCGCGTGACGTACGCCGCCGGCTTGCCGTCGGGGCTGGTGCGCGGCCACACGGTCTGGCCGTCCATCGGGAACACCCATGCGACGTCGTCGTCGCGCGGATGAACGACCATCGGGAAGCCGATGTCGCCGACCTTCTTCGGCATCTTGCGGCCGATGCGCTCCCAGCGGTTCGACGGACGGTCGATTCGATAGATGCCGCAGTGGTTCTGCTGGTACAGCCGATCGGGATTGCTCGGGCAGAGGCGGATGCAATGCGGGTCGTGGAACGTGGGCGTGGCGGCATCGAAGCCCTCGACGACTTCGAGCCCGTCGAGCAGAGGACGAAACGTCTTGCCGCCGTCGGTCGACTCGTGCACGCCGCCGCCCGACATGCCGAAGTACAGATGCTTCGGATCGCGCGGGTCGACGATGACCGAATGCAGCTTCGGCCCGTCGGGCGTGCCGTCCTGCACGGTGCCGAACCACTCGAGGTACTGCGGGTCGTCGTTGATATACGAAAACGGCGCCCACGTGACGCCGCCGTCCTCGGAGCGGAACAGCCCCTGCGGCGAGGTGCCCGCGTACCACACGTTCGGCTCCGCGGCGACCGACGGCGTGAGCCAGAACGTGTGATCGACCGCGCGTCCGGTGCCGTCCGGCTTCTTGGCGAACGCGGGCGGCTGCGCGGCTTCCTTCCACGTGCGGCCGAAGTCGGTGGAACGGAACACGGTCGGGCCGAGGTGGCCGGTCTTCGCCGCCGCGAGCAGCGTGCGGCCGTCGCGCGGGTCGAGCACCACGTGGTTGACGATGTGGCCGAGGAAATGCGGACCGTCGGCGCGCCAGGTCCGGCGCGCGGCATCACCGTGAAATAGCCACGCGCCTTTGCGGGTGGCGACGAAAACCCCGATCCGTTCCGCCTTCGCTTTGACCGCCTTCTTGCCTGCACGCGCCATGGCTTTTCCCTCCGGATTGATGCCGCATGGTCGAACGGAATGAACGGGATTCGACGCGCCCGCTCACGGATACGCCAGCAACCGCCCGTCACCGAACACGCCGGGCCGACGCGCGGGCGACGCGCGGCGGCGCACCCGGCGATCGAGGCGACGATACGGCACGCGCGCACGCGCTTCGCCTTCCCGAAGGGCGGACGCAGCGGCCGCCTCGATCATAAGGCGGCGTCGGCTGGCGCGATAAGCCGGTCGCTGCGGCTGCGGCGCGGCGCGCGATGCGTGCGCGCAGGTCCAGGCGGTTCGTGTGTCCGGCCGAGACCGACTGCGAACGCATCGGCGGCGCAAGGCGCGGCTGCGTCGGGGGGTGGCCGATCGCAGGCGCGCATCCGGCGGCCGCTATCCGGCATAGGCGCGTTCGAGCGCCGCGATGTCGAGCTTCTTCATTTGCAGCAGCGCCTGCATGACCCGCTCCGATCCGGTCCGATCGGCGCCGGCGAGCAGCTTGCGCAGCACCGCCGGCACGATCTGCCACGAGACGCCGTACCGGTCTTTCAGCCAGCCGCACTGTTGCGCCTGCGGATCGCCGCCGGCGCACAGTCTGTCCCAGTAGTAGTCCACCTCAGCCTGTGTCGCGCAGTCGACCTGGAACGAAACGGCCTCGTTGAACTTGAACAGCGGTCCGCCATTGAGCGCCGTGAAAGGTTGGCCGTCCAACTCGAACTCGACGGTCATCACCGAACCGGCGGGTCGGCCGTGGATCTCGTACCCGGCCTCGCCGAAGCGGGTGACGTGCAGGACGCGCGAGTTCGGGAAGATTCCGACGTAGAAACTCGCGGCCTCCTCGGCCTCGTTGTCGTACCACAGGCACGGGGTTATTCGGGGCATGTGCAGTTCCTCCTCCGTATGTGGATGCAAATGCGTTCGGGCGCGGGCGCTCGCGCGGAAGCCGCAGTCCGACCGATGAAGACGAAACCGGTCTCCGTACGCACCACCCGAGCCGGTACGAGACCGTCACGCCGAATTCGGACGATCGAGCATTACGAACCTTCGCGACACGACAGACCTCCTGACGCTCGCATCCGGCGCCCTTTGTCATTCCGCGCCGCGACGCCGCGCTTGTCATTCCGAGCCGCAACCCCCCAATTGTCATTCCGAGCCGCAGGCGAAGAATCTCCGCCGCTTGCAACGCCGAGATCCCTCGCGTCCGCTCGGGATGACAAGCCAGCGTCATTCCCCGGGCCTGCCTTCGCCATTCCGAGCGGCAACGCCCCCCCATTGTCATTCCGAGCCGCAGGCGAAGAGTCTCCGCCGCTTGCAACGCCGGGATCCCTCGCGTTCGCTCGGGATGACGGAACCGGTGTCCACACACGGGCGACGCGAACTTGCGGGGTCGCGGTGTCACGCGCTTGCGTAAGTCTCACCAATCTTCGCGACACGACAGACCTTCGGGCGTTCGCATCCGTTGCCCTTTGTCATTCCGAGCCGCAGGCGAAGAATCTCCGCCGATAGCATCGCCGAGATCGCTCGCGTTCGCTCGGGATGACGATGGGGAGTCATTACAAGCCAAAGGCGAGGATTCTTACCGCTTGCAACGGCGGGATCCCTCGCGTTGCTCGGGACGTCGGAACCGGTCCCCGCGCGGGCGGAACGAACTTGCGGGGTTTGCGGTGTCACGAGCTTGCGTAAATCTCCCTGCACCGCGGCTGCCGCGGCGGCAACCGTCTCGCGGATCGGGCGGATTGGCCGCACTTCGATCGAGCCGACGCGCGCGGGTGGAATGCCGGCGGCGACCTTGATCGCCTCGTCCAGATCCTGCGCTTCGATCATGTAGAAGCCGGCGAGCTGCTCCTTCGTCTCGGCGAACGGACCATCGGTGACGACCGGTTCACCGTTGCGCGGCTGGATGCAAGCGGTCGAGCGCGTCGGTCCGAGCGAAGCTTGCACGACCAACCGACCCGTGGCGCGCAGCGCCTCGTCGTGCGGGCGGCAGGCGCGGCCGATCGCTTCGAGTTCGGCGGCGGACAGGGCGTCGAACCGATGCTCGTCGTAGTAGGCCAGGCAGAGGTACTTCATTTCGTGCTCCGTCGCGGGCGGGTACCGGGTCGTCGATCCGCGGCCCCCGCGATCGACAGATGGCGGCTGGCGACGCGTTTCGTCGAGCGGCCCGCACAGCATCCTGGTGGCGCGCCGCGTGAGGACCCGCCAGAGCGCGGTATCGCTGGCGCTCCCGCTTGCGCTGACGGCGGCTTCAGCCGCTCAACAGCCCGAGAAGCGCCGCCACCGGCAACGCCGAGCGCGCCGCGTACGGCATGCGCCACAGCCCGCCGTGACACGCCGCCTCGGCGAGCAGTTGCAGCGGATGCGCCAGCGCCACGTCCGGATTCGCCGCGGCTTGTGGATGGCGCAGATCGTGCACGAGCAGTACGGCCATTAGCGCAGCGGCGGTGGATGGCTCGAAGGCCTCGACGCCGAAGCGGTGCGCGGCGCGGTACGCCGCGGCGAGCAGACGATTTTTCGTTACCGAGCGCGTCAGTGCGGGCGGCGCGACGTGAATCGCTACGCGGATGCCCGCGGCCCGCGCGGCGAGCGCGCGCCACTGCTGCAGGCGCTTCGCCAGCACGTAGTTCGGCCCCTGCTGCGCGATCAGCGCGTCGACGATGCCGACGAGCTCGGCCGGATCGGCCGTTTTGCGCGCTGCGGGCAGCGGCGCGCCGTTGCGCGCGAAGGCGCGCCCGAACGTGGCCAGATGCGCCACGCGAGCGACCCCTCCGCGGCGCGCGTAGCGCTCGTGCGCGGCGTCCAGCGCGGCCGCGGGCACCGCGTACGCGTCGGTCGGCGTGGCGAGCATCGCGAGCGTGCAATCGCCGCGCCGCGTCGCGACCGCCGCCTGGATCGCATCCATCGCCGCCGCGACGCGAACGTGGTGCGCACCGTCCATATACGCGTACGCGCCGATCGTCAGCGGCCCGTCGACCGTCTGCAGCCAGGCGGCGATCTCGGGCGTATCGCGCACGAGGTCGGCGCCGGCGCATCGCGCGACCTCGGCTTCGCCCGGCGGCGGCACCGCGCACGGCACGCGCAGCACGCCGTTGCCCGCGTGCGCGAGCCGCAGCATCTGCTGCGAGATATCGGCGCGTGGCAGATCGACCGCGTAGACCGTCGCGCGCCAGCGCAACAGGTACGGCAGCGGCCCCATCTCGGCGTACGCGCCGAGCAGCGCGAAGCGCTGGTCCTACAGGTCGAGCCATTCCGGGTGCGCCTGCACGCGCCATAGCGCCTGCGCAAACGAGGGCTCGACGCGGCCGTCCGCTTCCCACCGGTCGATCTGGCGCCGCAGCGCATCGCCGGACAGCATCTGTCCCCGATACGGCACGGCCACCGGCGCGGGGCCGACCTTGCTGATGCCGGCGACCGTATGCGTATGCAGCCGGCCGCGCGGGTGCTTGAGCGCGACTTCGAGCGTGTGCACCTCGCCATCGCGCGCGAACTGCAGCCGGCGATGCGCCGACAGCAGGCCGGCGAGTGCGATCGCTTTCGCGGCGGCGGGCGAAGCCGCGCCCTCCTCGACGAGCCGGCGCGCGTGCACCAGGTAACGCGCGCGCCAGTTGCGCTCCCGCTCGGTCCTGGCGGCCGCCTCGGGGTTCACCACGCGCAGCGCGTCGGCGAAGATCGCGCGGCCGGTGTCGCTCGTGCTGCGCCGGCCGTCGCGCCCGACGGGGAAAACGACGCCTTCGTCGTCGTCCGCGCGGGCGGTGGTTTCTGGCATCGGCAGGGGTCCGTGGTGCGAGCGTGCGACTCTACTGGACTTGAAACGCGCCGTCGGACCGCGGAGGCACGGAAAACGAAGACCCGGGCGCCGCGCCGCGACGACGAACCACCCGGCGGGCCAAGGGACGCCGAGCTGCAAGATCGCGGATCATCGCCGTTTCCCGCACCGACTTGCCTCGGTGCCGAGGCCCTTTGCCGAAGCGGCGCGCGCCACGCCGCCGCGCTTGCGCCCGTTCGGTCGGAATCGAGGCGGAGGCGAGGCCGATCGTCGATCGCGGTGAGCGATCGAGGACGATCTTCGCTGCGTTCTTCCCCGTGAAGCGGCGCGCCCGCTCAGCCTGCGCGCGCGGCCTTTGCGAGATAGCCGTCGACGGCGGTGCCCGGCAGCGGCGGACTGAACAGGAAGCCCTGCATGATGTGGCAGCCGCGGCGGCGCAGCTCGTGGAGCTGGCGCAGCTCCTCGACACCCTCGGCGATCAGCCGCAGCCCCATCTTGCCGGCGATGCCGATGACTGCGGAGACGATCGAATCGCTCGCCGGCGACTGGCCGACGTCGCGCACGAAGCTGCGGTCGACCTTGATCGCGCGCACCGGCAGCCGGTGCAGATAGCCGAGCGACGAATACTTCGTGCCGAAGTCGTCGATCGAAAGCTGCACGCCGCGGCGCGCGAGTTCGGCGGCCTGCTCGACCGCGGCGGCGCCGTCGAGCAGCTCGTGCTCGGTCAACTCGAGCTCCAGTGCGCTCGCCGGCAGCGCGTGGCGGGCAAGCGTGGCCAACACCGAATCGACGAACTCCGGCTGGCGAAAGTCGCGCGCCGACAGGTTGACCGCGACGCGCAGGTCCGTGTGGCCCGCGGCGCGCCAGCCGCGCAGGTGGGCGCACGCGTAATCGAGGACGCGCGCGCCGATGGCGCGCGCCATGCCGCAGCGCTCGGCGATCGGCAGAAACGCGTCGGGCGCGAGCAGCCCGCGCGTCGGATGCCGCCAGCGCACGAGCGCCTCGACGGTGTCCACGCGCCCGCTGGCGAAGTTCAGGATCGGTTGATAGTGCACCTTGAACTCGCCGCGCAGCATGCCGGCGCGCAGCTCGCGGCCGATGAGCGCGTCGTGTTCTTCCGCGATCGCGTGCGCGCGCGATGGCTCCATCGCCACGTCCAGATCGGCGTGCTTCGCATGGCGCGCCGCACTGCGTGCCGCGCGCATCAGCGCGCGCGGGTCGCGGCCGTGCTCGGGCGCAAGCGCGATGCCCGCGCGCGCCGTCAGCGAGCATGGCCGCCCCGCGAGCATGAACGGCCGGCGCAGTCCGGCGAGCACGCGGCGCGCGATCCGTACCGCGTTGCCGGCATCGGCGACGTCGCACGCGTACACCGCGAACTCGTCGCCGCCGATGCGCGTGACCAGATCCTCTGCGCGCAGTTGCATCGCGAGACGCTCGCCGAGCGCTTCGAGCAGGCGATCGCCCGCCGCGTAGCCGTACACCTCGTTGACGTCGTGAAAGCCGTCGACGTCGATGACCAGCAATGCGAGCGCCGGCGGCGCCTGCGTCGTCGCCTTCTGGACCCGCTCGAAAAACGGTGCGGGCGCGACGAACGACGCGTGATGAGGCGCGGTCGACGGGTTGGCCGGATCCGCCGGATGCGCGATCACGCGCGGGCGCAGCGGAGCGTGGGCGGCGGCGTAGCGCCGTTCGATCAGCGCGGCCGGTTCGGACATGCCCCCACCAGGCGCGCTGCGCTCATGTGGACGAAAAGGCGAGGTTCGGCACGGCGGCTAAAGTAACTTATCGAATATCGCTTGTAAACAATTGATCGGACAAAGAAAGAAAAACCAGCTACCGCGTTGTACGAACCCGACTCTGGCGACGGCGGGGCTGGCAGCACCGCGCCGTACGCGCCAGACGCGATCCCGGCCGATCCCGCCGCATCGCTGCGCCGAGGCGGCGAGCCAGGTCTGCGCCATCGGCGCCCGGCACGAGCGTTCGGCCGCGTCGCGGCCGGAGTCGTTGCGACCCCCTTCGGCCCCCCGAGTCGATTCCAGCGCAGCGGATGCGCAGCCCGGCATGGCCTGGCAGGCCGACGCACCGCGTTGCCGCGATTCCGCGCCTTCGTGTTGACGCGGTGCTGCCGGGTCTGACAATGACGGCGATGAACGTACCGATCGCGCGAACGGTGTCGGGCGTTTCGCCTGCCCTGCGGCTGGCGCGGCGCGCCTGGCGCCTGCAATACCCGGACGCGCGCCGTTCGGCGGCGCTTGCCGAGCGGGCGCTCGCGCGCGCGCGCGCCGCAGGCGACACGGCGGCCGAAGGCTGGGCGCGGCTCACCCGGGGCTTTCACCGGATGCGGTATGCGACGCCGCGCGAGGCCGTGGAGGAGTTGGGCGCTGCGCAGCGCTGCTTCGAAGCGACGTCCGACCGCGCCGGTGCGGTTCTCGCGCAGGTGGGCATCGGCCGCTGCCGTCTGATGGAAGGCCGCGCGCGCGAATCGCTCGACCTCGTGCTGCCGCTGCGCGCCGAAGGCCTGCGCGTGCTGCGGCAGCAGGAGCGCGGCATCCTGCTGAACGGCATCGCCGGTGCGTATTCGGCGCTGGGCGACTCGGCCGAAGCCTTCGCCTACATGTACCAGGCGCTGCGCGAGTCGAGCCCCGCGCGCAATCGAGGGTTCGACGCGGTGCTGTACTGCAATCTCGCGCACGAGCTGTACCAGCTCGGCGACTACGACGAGGCGCTGCGCTACATCGCGCAGGGCATCGAGCGCTGCGCCTTCCTCGACAACGCGCGGCTGCTCGCGGT
Organism: uncultured Burkholderiaceae bacterium; assembly: GCA_964539745.1. Taxonomy (GTDB): domain Bacteria; phylum Pseudomonadota; class Gammaproteobacteria; order Burkholderiales; family Burkholderiaceae_F; genus DSNY01. Next base: position 10,154 of record CAZIJU010000043.1, read on the forward strand.
GCTGCTGGTCAACCGCATCGTCTGCCTGACCGATCTCGGCCGCCCGCACGAGGCGCTGCCCGACATCGAGCGGTTGCTCGCCGCGCCCGCCGATGCCAGCGGGCGCGGCGCGCACGGCGCGGCGTTCGAGACGATGGCGATCGCGGCGCTGCGCGCCGGCGACACGGCGCTCGGCCGCCGCCTGGTCGGCGCGGCGCGCAGCGCGCTCGCAGGCGATGCGCTCGCCGAAGAGCGGATCGAACTCGCAGTGGCCGAGGCCGAGCTGCGGCGCGCCGAGGGCGATGCGGCCGGCGCGGCTGCGCTGCTCGAGCAGGCGCGGCCGCTGGCGGAGGAAGGCGCGAGCCTGCGCGCGCGCTGCCTTTACTTCGCCGCGGCCGCCGACCTGAACGACAAGCTCGGCGATGCGCCGGCCGCGCTGCGGCATCTGCGCGCGTGGCAGGCGCTGCACGTCGAGCGCGCGCGGCGCGCGTCGCAGGCACGCTTCCAGGCCGCTTCGCTGCAGACCGAGCTGCTGCGAATCCGGCGCGAGCGCGACGCGATCGACGCACGTCACCGCGCGAGCGAGCGCGCCAAGACCGAACTGGAGGCGATCAACCGGCAGCTTGCGGCCAAGGTACGCGAAGTGCAGTCGCTGCAGGCCGAGCTGAAGCAGCAGGCGTTGCGCGACTTCCTGACCGGCCTGTACAACCGCCGGCACCTGAACGAGGTGCTGCCGGCGCTGTTCGCGCTGGCGCGGCGCGAAGGCCGCCCGCTGGCGGTCGCGCTGATCGACCTCGACCACTTCAAGGCGGTCAACGACCGCTACGGCCACGACGCGGGCGATCGCCTGCTCGCCGCTTTCGGGCAACTGCTTGCGCGGCGCCTGCGCAGGAGCGACGTCGCCTGCCGCTACGGCGGCGAGGAGTTTTGCCTGCTGATGCCGCATACCGGCGCGCAGGCCGCCGCCGCGCAGGTGCGCGCGCTGCTCGCGCGGTGGCGCGCGTTCGCGCTGGCGCTCGACGGCGACCGAAGGGTCGCATTGCGCGGCTGCACGTTCTCTGCGGGCGTTGCGGATACGCACGGCGTACCGGATTCGATCGAAGCGTTGCTGAACGCGGCCGACGATTCGATGCTCGAGGCCAAGCGACTCGGCCGCGACCGCGTCGTCGTGCACGGCGGCTGACCGCGGCCGAACGCCGCCGGTGCGGCGATTTCCCAAGCCCGGTGCGGCAGCGGCATACTCGCCCGATCGCGAAAAAGAACGACACGGGAGGCGCCGATGAACAAACCGGCAACGCCGCACGAGGAGCTGATCGACGCCGCCGTGGCGCACGCGCAGCAGAAGGTCGCTGCGGCGGAACGCGCGCTGATCGAGGTCTTCGTCCGCGAGTACTACCGGCAGGTCGATCCGGAAGACATCGCCGCGCGCCGTCCCGAGGATCTGGCCGGTGCGGCGCTTTCGCACTGGGAACTGGGCCGCGTGCGCGCGCCGGGCAAACCGAAAGTGCGCGTCTACAGCCCGAGCGCGGCCGAGCACGGCTGGGCCGTGCGGCATACGGTGATCGAGGTCGTCAACGACGACATGCCGTTCCTCGTCGACTCGGCGACGATGGAGGCGAACCGGCAGGGGCTGACGCTGCATCTGCGCATCCATCCCGTGTACGCGGTCGAACGCGACGCCGGCGGCCGGCTCGTTTCGGTACGGCCGCGGCGCGAAGCGCCCGACGCCAAGCTCGAATCGTGGATGCACATCGAGGTCGATCGGCTGGTCGATCGGGAGGCGCGCGCGCAGCTTGCTGCGGGCATCGAACGCGTGCTCGGCGACGTGCGCGCGACCACCGAAGACTGGAAGCCGATGCTCGCGCGACTGCGCGAAGCGGCGGCCGAGCTGGCCGCCAGCGCGCCGCCGGCGGCGGACGAGGAGCTTCCCGAAAGCCGCGCCTTTCTCGAATGGCTCGCCGATGGCAACTTCCTGCTGCTCGGCTACCGCTGTCACGACCTGGTCGTCGAGGGCGGCGAAGACGCGCTGAAGCTCGTCGCCGGCAGCGGGCTCGGCATCCTGCGCGAAACCGGTGCCGAGCAGGTCTCGGGCAGCTTCGCGGCGTTGCCGAAGCAGGCGCGCGTGCTCGCGCACGCGCCCACGCCGCTCGTGATCGTGACCAAGGCCAACGCGCGCGCGACCGTCCACCGTCCGGGCTACGTCGACTACGTCGGCGTCAAGCGCTTTTCGCGTGACGGCAAGGTGATCGGCGAGCACCGTTTCCTCGGGCTGCTGACTTCGACCGCGTACAGCGCGCGCGTGGTCGACATCCCGCTGCTACGCGGCAAGGTCGCGGCGGTCGTCGCGCGCGCCGGACTTGCCCCCGACAGCCATCTCGGCAAGGCGCTCGTGCACATCCTCGAAACGTACCCGCGCGACGAGCTGTTCCAGATCGGCGTGGACGAGCTGTACGAGATCGCGCAGGGCATCCTGCAGCTCGGCGAACGGCAGCGGTTGCGGCTGTTCATCCGGCGCGATCCGTTCGAGCGCTTCGTGACCTGCATGATCTACGTGCCGCGCGAAAACTACGATACCGAGCTGCGGATCAAGTTCCAGGACATCCTGATGAGCGCGTTCGCCGGCACGAGCAACGAGTTCGACGTGCTGCTGACCGACGACGTGCTCGCGCGCATCCTGTTCACCGTGCGCACCACGCCCGGGCAGGTGCCCGCGGTCGATCGGCGCGAACTGGAAGCGAGGCTCGCCGCCGCCGCGCGGCGCTGGGAGGACGAACTCGCGGACGCACTTGTCGAGTCCGAGGGCGAAGGCCGCGGCATGCAGCTTTTCAAGCGCTGGAAGCGCGCGTTTCCCGGTGCGTACCGCGAACGCACCGCGGCGCGTGCGGCGGTGGCCGACATCCGCAAAATGGAAGGGTTGGCCGCGGGGCAGATCGCGGTCAAGCTATATCGCCCGCTGGGAGCGCGCGCCGGCGCGCTCGGCTTCAAGATCTACCGCGCCGGCGATCCGGTCGTGCTGTCCGACAGCCTGCCGATGCTCGAGCGCATGGGCGTGCGCGTGCTGACCGAGCACCCCGCGCAGGTTCGCCCCGCCGACGGCGGGCCGATGTGGATCCACGATTTCGAGCTACTCGCGGCTCCGACCGACGAGTTCGACGTCGATACGGTCAAGCCGTTGTTCGAAGACGCGTTCCTGCGCGTGTTCGACGGCCGCATCGAGAACGACGAATTCAACCGGCTCGTGCTGCGCGCGGCGCTCGCAGCCGACGACGTGGTCGTGCTGCGCGCCTATGCGAAGTACCTCAGGCAGATCGGCTTTGCGCTGACGCCCGCGTTCGTCGAAGCGACCTTCAACGCGCATCCGCGCATCGCGCGGCTGCTGGTTCAGCTTTTCCGCGCGCGGTTCGATCCGGACGAGGCGGGCGCCTGCGGCGGCGCACCGCGCGCGGAAGCGGTCGCGCGGCAGGTGCGCGCGATCGAGCAGGCGCTGGAGAAAGTCGCGAATCTGAACGAGGACCGCGTGCTGCGGCAGTACCTGGCGCTCGTCCAGGCAACGACGCGGACCAACTTCTGGCGCACCGGCGAGCGCGGCGAACGGCGCAGCTTTCTGTCGTTCAAGTTCGACCCGTCGAAGGTGCCGGGGCTTCCCGCGCCGGTGCCGATGTTCGAGATCTTCGTGTACTCGGCGCGCTTCGAAGGCGTGCATCTGCGCGGCGGCAAGATCGCGCGCGGGGGGCTGCGCTGGTCGGACCGTCACGAGGACTTCCGCACCGAGGTGCTCGGGCTGCTCAAGGCGCAGATGGTCAAGAACACGGTCATCGTTCCGGTCGGCAGCAAGGGCGGCTTCGTGCTGAAGAAGGCGCCGCCGCCGGCCGAGCGCGACGCTTACATGAAGGAAGGCGTGGCCTGCTACCAGGACTACCTGCGCGGGCTGCTCGACCTGACCGACAACCTGGTCGCGGGCAAGGCCGTGCCGCCGCCGCAAGTCGTCCGTCACGACGACGACGATCCGTACCTGGTCGTCGCCGCCGACAAGGGCACCGCCACTTTTTCCGACTACGCGAACGCGATCAGCAAGGAGTACGGCTTCTGGCTCGGCGACGCGTTCGCCTCCGGCGGGTCGGCCGGCTACGACCACAAGAAGATGGGCATCACCGCGCGCGGCGCGTGGGAGAGCGTCAAGCGCCACTTCCGCGAGATGGGTGTCGACACGCAGACGACCGACTTCACCGTCGTCGGCATCGGCGACATGTCGGGCGACGTCTTCGGCAACGGCATGCTGCTGTCGAAACACATCAAGCTCGTCGCGGCGTTCGACCACCGGCACGTGTTCATCGATCCCGATCCGGACCCGGCGCGCAGCTGGGACGAGCGCAAGCGGCTGTTCGATCTGCCGCGTTCCTCGTGGGCCGACTACGACACGCAGCTGATCTCGGCCGGCGGCGGCGTGTGGAGCCGGTCGGCGAAGTCGATCCCCGTTTCGCCCGAGGCGGCGCGCGCGCTGGGCATCGAAGCGAAGCCGATGACGCCGAACGAACTGATCAACGCGATCCTGAAGGCGCCGGTCGATCTGCTGTACAACGGCGGCATCGGCACCTACGTCAAGGCATCGACCGAAACGCATGCCGAGGTCGGCGACCGCGCCAACGACGCGATCCGCGTCGACGGCCGCGAGCTGCGCTGCAAGGTCGTCGCCGAAGGCGGCAACCTCGGTTGCACGCAGCGCGGCCGCATCGAATATGCGCTCGCCGGCGGCCGCATCTACACCGACGCGATCGACAACTCCGCGGGGGTGGACACGTCGGACCACGAAGTCAACATCAAGATCCTGCTCGGCCTCGTGATAGGCGAAGGCGAGCTGACCGAGAAACAGCGCAACAAGCTGCTGGCGGACATGACCGACGAGGTCGCCGCGCTGGTGCTGCGCGACAACTACTTCCAGACGCAGGCGATCAGTCTCGCGGTGCGCAAAGCGCCGCAGCTTCTCGAACAACAGGCGCGCTTCATGCGCTTTCTCGAGAAAGCGGGGCGGCTGAACCGCGCGCTCGAATTCCTGCCGAGCGACGAGGAGATCGCAGAGCGCAAGCGGCGCGGCATCGGGCTCACTGCGCCTGAGAACGCGGTGCTGCTCGCGTATTCGAAGATATGGCTGTTCGACGAGCTCACCGCCTCCGACCTGCCCGAGGACCCGTGGGTGGCCACCGCGCTCGAGCGCTACTTCCCGGCGCTGCTGCGCAGCCGCTACGCGACGTACATCCCGCGCCACCCGCTGAAGCGCGAAATCGTCGCGACCTACGTGCTGAACAGCATGGTCAACAGGGTCGGCGCGAGCTTCGTGCACCGGCTCAGCGAAAACACAGGTGCCGCGCCGGCGCAGGTGGTGCGCGCGTATCTGCTGGCGCGCGAAAGCTTCGGTCTGGTCGAGACGTGGCGCGCGATCGAGGCACTCGACAATCGCGTCGCCGATGCGGTGCAGGCCGAGATGCTGTTCGAAATCGCTCGACTCACCGAACGGGCGACGACCTGGTTCCTGCGCTCGCGCCGGCTCACCGATCCGATGGACCGGACCATCGCGCGGATGGCGCAGGCCGCCGCGGCGTTTGCGGCGTTCATCGAGGCCGAGCCCGGCACGCCGCGGATCGACGCGCAGCTTCGCGATCGCTGGGTTGCCGCGGGTGTTCCCGCCGCGCTGGCGGCGCAGGTGGCGTCGTGCGAAGCGCGGTTCGGCGCGCTAGACGTGGCCGAGATCTCGGAGCAGTCGCGCCGCGGCGTCGACGAAGTGGCCGCGGCGTTCTTCGCGCTCGGCGACCGGCTCGGGCTCGATCGTCTGCGCGCGCAGATCGCCGCGTTGCCGGTTGACGGCTACTGGCAGGCGCGCGCGAAGGCCGCGCTCGGCGACGACCTCGCCGACCTGCAGCGCGAGTTCGCCGCGCAGGCGCTGAAGCTGCAAGGTAGCGGCGACAGCGCGGGCGCGGTCGCCGCGTGGGAGCAGGCCAACGCGCACGCGCTCTCACGCGCGCACCGGCTGATCGACGAACTCGCGCAGGCGCACACGATGGATCTGGCCACCGCGTCGGTGGCGCTGCGCGAACTGCGTAACCTCGCGTGAGCGCGTCTGCCGGCGGCCTGCGCACCGGGGCAGCGCAGGCGTTCACCCGCGCGCGAACGCGGCGAGCGCCTTCGGGTCGACGACGGTCACGCGCTCGCGCTCCAGTTTCACCCAGCCGCGCTCCTCGAAGCCGCGCAGCAGCCGGCTGACGACCTCGCGCACGGTGCCCAGGTCGTCGGCGAGGTTCTGGTGTGTGGCCTTGACGACCGGCCCGCGCTGGATCAGCAGTTGTGCAAGGCGCTGGTCGAGCCGGCGGAACGCGATCTCCTCCACCGCTTCGATGACCTCCGCGAGCCGCGCGCCGTACATGTCGAAGACGAAGCGGCGAAACGGTTCGTGGTGCAAGATCAACTGCTGGAACTGCTCGGACGGGACGCCGAGCAGCGTGACGTCGCTCTCCGCGACGCCGCGCGCCGAATAGTCGTTCTGCCCGAGCAGGCACGCGCCGGACAGGATGCAGCCTTCGCCGGGGCTGACGCGATACAGCACCAGCTCGCGGCCGCTCGGCGCCGGCTTCGAGACACGCACGCTGCCCTCCAGCACGAGGGGGAAGCCCGTGCACGGCATGTTCGGCTCGAACAGCACGGTGCCCTCGGGAACGCTGCGCAGCACCGACACCGCGAGCAACGCGTCGAGCCGCTCGGGCGAAAGCTGCGCGAAGACCGGGAAGCGCGCAAGCAGCAGGCTGCGCAGCGCCGCCGTGTCGCCGATCGGGCCTGGGTCCATCCGAACCTCCTCGCGTTTCGCGTGCGTCGATACGCCGGCGGCTGTAACCGGGGTCACAGACGGTGCGGGCGGCGAAGCCCAATCTTGCGCCTTGCCGGGCCCATCGAGGGCTCACCGCCAGACGCATTGTATGGAACCGCAAACGGATTCCCGCCCGCTCGCCGTCGCCTGCCCGCACTGTCACGCCGCGAACCGGGTCGACGCCGACCGGCTCCGCCAGGCGCGATGCGGCGAATGCGGCAAGGCCCTGTTCGAAGGCCGCCCGATCGCGGTCGACACCGACGGCTTCGAGCGGCACATCGGCTCGGATCTACCGGTGGTCGTCGATTTCTGGGCGCCGTGGTGCGCCCCCTGCCGGATGATGGCACCGGTGTTCGAAGCGGCGGCGCGCGAGCTCGAGCCGCGGTTGCGCTTGCTCAAGGTGAACACGGACGACGAGGGAAGACTTGCCGCCCGGCACCGCATCTACGGCATCCCGACGTTCGCGATATTCAAGCGCGGCGTCGAGGTCGCGCGCATTTCCGGCGCGATGACGGCGGGACGCTTGACGGCATGGGTCCGCGCGCACATTTGATCGAAGCACAAAAGGAGACAAAGCCATGGCGCATATCGTCGTGATGGGTGCCGGCCTCGGCGGACTGCCGATGGCCTACGAGATCAAGGAACTCGCGCGCAAGGAGGATCGCGTCACGGTCGTCGGACTGGGCGATACGTACCACTTCGTTCCGTCCAATCCGTGGGTCGCCGTGCGCTGGCGCAAACGCAAGGACATCGAGTTTCCGATCGCGCCTTACCTGGCGAAGAAAGGCATCGCCTACGACGGGCGCGGCGTCAAGCGCGTGCATCCGAAGGACAACCGGCTCGAGTTGAACGACGGTTCGAACCTGGCGTATGACGTTCTGGTCATCGCGACCGGGCCGAAGCTCGCGTTCGACGAGATCGAGGGGCTCGGCCCGAACGGCAACACGCAGTCGGTGTGTCACGTCGATCACGCCGAGGCGGGCGCCGCCGCCTGGGACGAATTCGTCAAGTCGCCCGGCCCGATCGTGGTCGGCGCGGTGCAGGGCGCGTCATGCTTCGGCCCTGCGTACGAGTTCGCGTTCATCATGGAAACGGACCTGCGGCGCCGGAAGATCCGCGACCGCGTGCCGATGACCTTCGTCACCAGCGAGCCGTATATCGGCCACCTAGGGCTGGGCGGCGTCGGCGACTCCAAGGGCATGCTCGAGTCGATGCTGCGCGATCGCCACATCAAGTGGATCACCAACGCCAAGGTGGTGAAGGTCGAGCCGGGCAAGATGTACGTGACCGAGCACGACGAGGACGGCAAGCCGAAGAAGGAACACGTGCTGCCGTTCGCCTACTCGATGATGCTGCCCGCCTTCAAAGGCGTCGACGCGGTGTTCGGCATCGAGGGGCTCGTCAACCCGCGCGGGTTCGTCCTGATCGACGAGCACCAGCGCAACCCGACGTTCAAGAACGTCTACGCGGTCGGCGTGTGCGTGGCGATTCCGCCGGTCGAGGCCACGCCGGTGCCGACCGGCGCGCCGAAGACCGGTTTCATGATCGAGTCGATGGTCACGGCCGCCGCGCACAACATTCGCGAGCAGCTCGACGGCAAAGAGCCGACGCACAAGGCGACGTGGAACGCGGTGTGCCTGGCGGACCTCGGCGATACCGGCATCGCGTTCGTCGCGCTGCCGCAGATTCCGCCGCGCAACGTCAACTGGTTCTCCGAGGGCAAATGGGTGCACCTGGCCAAGGTCGCCTTCGAGAAGTACTTCATCCGCAAGCTGAAGAAGGGCACCTCCGAGCCCATTTACGAGAAGTACGTGATGCAGGCGCTCGGCATCACCAAACTCAAGGCGAAGTGAACATGCAACTGCGTTTCGGGGTCGGGAACGCCGAGTCCAGCCGCGGCTGCGCCCATCCGATCGGGCGGACCCCTGGCGCTGCCGCGCGCCGGCGTCGGCCGAGGGGCGCGGATCGGTGCGTCCCCGCGCACGCACGCGATCGCGCGGCTTTCGCTCGCGCCGGGCAGACCGTCGAAGCGACGCGCGGCCGCGTGTGCGCTTGAGTCGATGCCGTCGGACAACTTTCAATCGGGAGCCGCGATGGATGAGTCGATGAGTTTTACACTCGAGCTCGAACAGCTTCGGGATTTCGAGTTTCGCGTCAAGTTCGACTGGCCGAACGTGCCGGACCTGATGCTCGACGAACCGGCGCCGCTCGGCCGCTCGGCGGGACCGAACGCTGCGCGGCTGATCGGCGCGGCGGTGGCCAACTGCCTCACGTCGAGCCTGCTGTTCTGCATGCGCAAGTTCAAGCAGGCGCCGGGTGCGTTGCGTGCCGAGGTGCGCGGCGAATTGAAGCGCAACGAGCGCGGCCGGCTGCGCATCGGCCGCTTCGATGTGAGGATCCGGCTCGCCGAGCAGGCGGCAGCGATCCAGCATTTCGACCGCTGTCTGGCGCAGTTCGAGGATTTCTGCGTCGTGACCGAAAGCGTGCGGCACGGCATCCCGGTCGGCGTGCGCGTGGTCGACTCGAGCGGCGCCGAGGTGTTTGCCGGCGGCGCACCCGCGGCGCAGGCGTGACGCGCGGATGAGCCGGCGCCGTCTCGTCGTCGGTATCGCCGCCGCGGTCTTGGTCGTCGCGGCGGGCGTGCTCGTCTGGGCGCGCTTCCTGCGCGCAGTCGAGGTGCCGATCGTCACGGCGGCGCAAGGGACGGTCGCGGTGCGCGTGGTCGGGCCCGGCACGGTGCAGGCGCGCGTGCCGGTGACGCTCGCCGCGCGCATCACGGCGACGGTGCGGCAGCTCGACGCCGACGTCGGCGACGCGGTCAAGCGCGGGCAGACGCTCGCGGCTCTCGACGAGCGCGATCTCGCAGCGCGCCGCGGCGTGGTCGGCGGCCAGCGCGTAGCCGTCGAACGCAACGTGCGCGCGGCGCAGGCGGCCGTGGCCAAGGCGCAGGCCGAGCTGGAACTGGCGCGCAGCAGGCAGCGGCGCGACGCCGAACTGCTGCGCACCGGTTTCGTTTCGCAGTCGGTGCTCGACGCGTCGGACGCCGCGTTGCGCGCCGCCGAAGCGAACCTCGACAACGCGCGTGCCGCGGCTGCCGCGCGCGAAGCCGAGGCGCAGGCGCTCGCGCATGAGCTGCGCTACGCGGACACCGTGCTGTCGTTCACGCGCATCGTCGCGCCGATGGACGGCGTGATCATCGCGCGGCTCGCCGAAGTCGGCGCGACCGTCGTGCCCGGCACGCCGATCTTTCGCATGGTCGATCCGGCGACGCTGTGGATCGCCATGCGCGTCGACGAATCGGTGGTCGGCCGCGTGCGGGTCGGCCAGCCGGCCAGCATCCGCCTGCGCACCGGCGAGACGCTCGCGGGCAAGGTCGCGCGCATCGCGCGAGAGTCCGATGCCGCCACCCGCGAGCTGGAGGTCAACGTCGCGTTTGACGCGCCGCCAGTGCGTTTCGCGATCGACCAGGAAGCGGAAGTGACGATCGACACCGGCGGCGCGGACGGTATCGTCGTGCCGCTCGCGGCGCTGACGCGCGACAGCGAAGGCGTGCGCGGCGTGCTGGTCGTCGCCGACGGCCGCACGCGGTTCCGTCCGGTCGACACCGGCAACGCCGACGGCGAACGCGTGCTGATCCGCAAGGGCCTTGCGGCCGGCGAGCACGTCGTCGCGCAGGCGCAGGGCGTGCGAGCGAACCTGCGCGTGCGCGCCGCCGGACGCTAGCCGACCGCCGATGGACCTCGCGATCAAGGACATTCGCCGTCATCTCGGCAAGTTCGTCGCGACGATCGCCGGCGTGGCGATGCTGCTGGCGATCGTGCTGGTGATGAACGGCATCTACCAGGGCAACATCGCCGACGGCGTCTGGCTGATCGACAACACCTCGACCGATCTGTGGGTCGTCGAGCGCGGCCGCGGCGGGCCGTTCAACGAGCCGTCGCGCATCGCGCTCGACAGCTACAAGTCGGTCGCCGCCACGCCCGGCGTGGCCAAGGCCAGCCCCTTCGTCATCTACACCGCGCAGCGCGCGATCGGCGGCTCGGACAAGCAGTTCACGATCGTCGGCTACGACGTGTTCGGCGGGCTCGGCGGCCCGGGCCGCATCGTGCGCGGGCGGGCGATCGAGGCGCCGCACTACGAGATGGTCGCCGACGCCAAGATCGGCGTCGAACTCGGCAGCCGCGTGCCTCTCGGCGAACGCGTGTACACCGTGGTCGGCATCACGCGCGGCGCGGTCGACTCCGGCGGCAACCCGCTCGTGTATCTCGCGCTGCCCGACGCGCAGGAAGTGCAGTACGAGCAGGACAAACGCGCGCTGGTCGCCGCACGCGCGGCCAGTCTGCAGCGGCTCGAACGTGCCGGCTACACGCCCGAGCAGGCGGCCAAGCTGCTGCCGCTGCTCACGGCACCCGCCAACACCGTCAACGCGGTGCTGGTGCGGCTTGCGCCCGGCGCGGACGCCGAAGTCGTTCGCGGCCACATCGCCGACTGGCTCTACTTCAACGTCTACACGACGCAGGAGGAGCGCGCGCTGATGCTCGAAGGGCGGCTGCGCCGGATGTCTGCGGTGCTGGGGCTGTTCCGCGCGCTGCTGGTGGTCGTGTCGATCGTCATCATCGCGTTGATCGTCTACGTGCTGACGATCGAGAAGATCAAGTCGATCGCGACGCTGAAGCTGATCGGCGCGCCGAACTTCGTGATCGTGCGGCTGATCATGGAGCAGTCGCTGGCGCTGACCTTCGGAAGCTTTGCCCTCGCGTACGCATTGCGCGAGCTGATCGCGCCGCGCTTTCCGCGCACGCTGACCTTCCTGCCGGAGGAAACGGCCGCGACCTTCCTCGTGATGCTCGCCGGCGGCGTGCTCGCGAGCTTCATGGCGATCTGGCACGCGCTGCGCACGCCGCCGCAGCTCGCGCTCGGAGGCTGACGATGCCGGTGCTCGAAGTCGACGGCGTCAGCAAGACCTTCGGCAGCGGCGAACTGGCGGTGCAGGCGCTGAAGCCCGCGACCTTCAGCGTCGAGGCGGGCGAACTGGTGGCGCTGCTCGGCCCGAGCGGATCGGGCAAGAGCACGCTGCTGCTGGCGATCAGCCTGATCCTCGAGCCCACCAGCGGGCGCATCGTGATGAACGGCCAGGTCGTCTACGACCAGGGCCGTACCGGCATCGACGTGCGCGCCTTCCGCAGAAAGAACATCGGCTTCATCTTCCAGAGCCACAACCTGATCCCGTTCCTGACCGCGCAGGAGAACGTCGCGCTCGTGCTGCAGTTGAACGGCGCGGGCCGGCGCGAGGCGGGGCGCCGCGCGAAGGAACTGCTCGGCTATCTGGAGATCGCGCATCGCGCCGATTCGCTGCCGGCGAACCTTTCGGGCGGCGAGCAGCAGCGGGTGGCGATCGGCCGCGCGCTCGCCAACGAGCCGCCGCTGGTGCTCGCCGACGAACCGACCGCCGCGCTCGACACCGAGCGCGGCACGAAGGTGATGGCGCTGCTGCGCAAGATCGCGCGCGAGCGCCGCTCGGCGGTGATCACCGTCACGCACGATCACCGGATGATCGAAGGCTTCGACACCGTCTATCACCTCGACGACGGGCACTTGTCACGGATGGCCGACACCGCTGCCGCCGAGGTGTAGCGGGCTTGCGCAGGCGGGCCGCGGACCAAAGGCGTCGGCCTTCTCTGTGTTGAGCGGCACCCGCCCCGTCGCGCGCGGGTGCGGCTGACGCGGGTCAGTGCCGCCGATCGAGCACGGCCATCCGTTTGCCGAGCGTGCTCATGCGCGAGCCGACGAACGGGATCGGGCGGCCCGGCAGCAGCATGTTCCAGTAGATCGGCTTGAACGCGAGCTTGCCGAGGTGGTTCAGCCGCGTTTCCTTCAGCAGCGACAGCGGGCCGATCACCGGCAGCGGGAACTTGCCGGGTACCGGCTGGATGTCGTAGTTGAAGTCGATCAGGATCGCCTTGCCGTGGCCGGTCTCGATGAAGCAGTTCGCGTGCCCGTCGGCGAGCGGCTGCGCTTCCTTGCCCGCGACTTCGCGCAGCAGGTTGTGCACGACGACCTCGGCCTGGAAGTGCGCGACCGAGCCCGCCTTCGAGGTCGGCACGTTGGCGTTGTCGCCGAGCAGGAAGACGCGCTCGGCCTTCTTCGCTTTCAGCGTCTGCTTGTCGGTCAGCCCGAAGCCGAGTCCGTCGCCGAGTCCGGCGTCGTCGATCAGCTCCGAGCCTTCGTGCGGCGGAATCGTCACCAGCAGGTCGTACGGAACGGTCTGGCCGTCCGGACAGGCGATCTCCTTGTCGGTCACTTTCGCCAGCGGTGCGTTCGGCACGACCTTCACGCCCTTGCCCGCGAGCATGCCGGTCAGCATCTCGTTGCAGATCGGCTTGGTGAACGCGCCGGTCAACGGCGTCACGAGCGTCAGCTGCGTGCGACCGCGGATTCCGCGCTTCGTCAGATAGTCGTCCGCGAGGCATACGAATTCGAGCGGCGCGACCGGGCATTTGATCGGCATCTCGGCGATGTCGACGACCAGATCGCCGCCGTCGAAGTTTGCGAGTGCGGGCGCGAGCGCGAGCGCGCTGTCGGGTGTGTAGAAGCCGTGAGCGCGTTTGCCCCAGCGCTGGGGCAGCCCGTCGATCGCATCGACCACGGTGCGGCAACCGAGCGCGAGCACCAGCCAGTCGTAGCGGTGCTCGCCGCGCTCGGTCGTCACGCGGCGCGCGGCCGTGTCGATCGAGGTGATGCGTTCGCACAGGTACTCGACGCCGGCGCCGACGAAGTCGCGGTTGTCGCGCTGGATGTCGTCGAGCGTGCGATATCCGCGCATCTGGAATGGCAGAAAGAGCAGCCCGGGCTGATACGTGTGCCGCGGCGAGTCACCGATCAGCTTGATGCGCAGGTCCGTGCCTTCGCGGCGGGCCTGCCGCGCGAGCAGATTCGCGGTGACCAGACCACCGGTGCCGTCGCCGAGGATCAGGATGTCGGTCGTCACGTGCACCCTCCTTCGTAGGGCGATCGGCGTTGCCGCGCCGATCACGATCGCGCACGAGGTTCAGACTAACGGATCGCGCGCAGGCCGAGCGCGCCGCGCGCGAACGATCTGTGTTGCAGATCAACGAGAAGCGGAAATGCCGTGCGCCGCCGCGACCGAAGTGTCGGCCGCACGCAACCCGTCGAGCAGCACGAGCGCGGTCAGCGCAAAAGAGGCGATGATCACGCCGCGCCAGAAGGCGGCCGACCAGCGGGTGAAGCGATCCTTCGACGGGCGTTCGAGGGCCAGGCGCGCCGAGCATATGCTCCGACGCAGGTTCGCCACGCGAACGGCGCCAGCTTTGCGCCGCCGCGAAATTTGTGCTCAAGGATCGCGAAGAAAACCGTCTTGGCCACGGCGTGCGCCGCGCTGGCGGCGGAAGACCGCGCAGCGGCGGGCTGCATCGAGACGGCGATGCTCGTAGCAGCCGGAGCCCGGAATCCCGACGGCAACCGATGCGACAGGCGCATACGATCCTGACGGTCCAAACCCCCGGCCGCGGCCTCGTCGACATCACGCGTCGCGTGGCCGACTGGGTGCACGGCTGCGGTGTTCGCAACGGGCTGCTGACGCTGTTCATCCGGCACACGTCGGCGAGCCTGCTCGTGCAGGAAAACGCCGATCCCGAGGTGCGGCGCGATCTGGAGCGCTTCTTCGCGCGGCTCGCGCCCGACGGTGATCCGCTGTTCGAGCACGCCACCGAAGGCCCCGACGACATGCCCGCGCACGTGCGCGCCGCACTCACCCAGACGCAGATCGCGGTCCCGATCATCGACGGCGCGCTTGCGCTCGGCGCCTGGCAGGGGATCTACGTCTACGAACATCGACGGCGCGGCCATGCGCGCGAGGTCGTGCTGCACCTGGCCGGCGAATAGCGCGCATCGGCGCCATCGCCGATGCGAGGATCCGAACCTACGTGTCCAGCCCCGACGCCGTGGCCGGTGCAACCGCCGCCCGCGCCGCGCGGCGCTCGCGGCCGATGCGTTCGCCGCGCTTCTTGCGCAGCCACACCCACAGGCCGGACAGCACGAGCAGGATCGGCATCGCGCCGGTCGCGCTCATCGCGATCATGCCGGCCGTGCCGAATGCGGTGCCGCTGTGCAGCGGAAACAGCCAGTGCATCAGCGTTTCGCCGGCGGTGCGCGTGCGGTCGCTGCGCTCGACGAGGATCTGCGCCGTGACCGGATGCACCCAGGCGATCGTGTCGCCGAGCCGGTGTTCGTCGCCGGCGCGCTTAAGGTAAAAGAGATACCCGCTCGCGCGTCCCGGCGGACCGTGGATCTCGGTGATCGCGCGATCCGGATAGGCGGCCCGCACCGCGGCGACGATTTCGCCGAAAGGCTTCGGCTCGTCGCGCGCGCCGGGCACCCAGGGGATCGTCGGAAACGATGCGACCTTCGAGAACACGTTGACCAGGTCGCGCACGTAGTTCAGATAGACGAGCGTGCTGCCAGTGACGGTGGCCAGCACCAGCAGCGCGAAGAAGATCGCACCGGCCGAGCGGTGCAGGTCGAAGAGGATGCGCGTGGCGTTGCCGCGCCAGTTGATCCAGACGAGCCGCCTGAAGCCTTCGCGCTTGTGCGGCCAGGCGACGACGAAACCGGCGATCGCGTTGGCGAGCAGCAGAAACCCGGCGATGCCGACGATGTTCGAGCCGGCGTTGCCCAGCAGCACGTTGCGATGGAATTCGTACAAGGTCTTCAGCAGGTACGGTGCCGACAGGCCGAGCGTTTCGGCGCCGCGCGTGCCGAGCAGCGCGCCGGTGACCGGGTCGAAGAACGCCTCGACGCGTTCGGAGCCGACGCGGCGGTTCGGCGCGGTGCGGATGAACAGCCGATACACCTCGCCCTGCGCGAGCGGCAGCCGGATCCGCTCGACCTTGCCGAGCGCGTAGTCGTTGGTCGCGCGAGCGACGATCGCGTCGGGCGCGAGCCACGGCCCGCGGCCGGCGGTCTTCAGCAACCCGGGGTTCAGCCACGCGTCGATCGGGTCCTCGAACACCAGCACGCTGCCGGTCAGCCCGACGAGCGCGAACCACAGCCCGAGCCCGATGCCGAGCCAGCGGTGGATCGAGAACCAGATCTTGCGATCGCGCATGCCTTCCCCTCAGGCCGCACCGCGCGCCGACTCTAGCATCCAGCGCGCGGCTGATCGAGCGCAAGCCGGTGCCGGCGCGCAGCGACTATCGTCCGCGTCGTGTGAGGGAGGCTCGGATGGAGACGATGGGATGGATCGCGCTCGCGATTTTCGCGATCACGATCCTGGCGGTGATCGGCAACGTCATCGATGGCGCGGTCGCGGCGCTGACCGGCGTTGCCGCGATGATCTGGGCGGGCGTGATGACCGAGGTCGCGGCGTTCGAGCTCGTCGACTGGAACGTGATGGCGATCCTCGTGAGCATCTGGATCATCGCCGGCTACTTCGGAAAGACCGGCGTGCCGAGCTGGCTGTCGGTGCAGGCGCTGTGGCTGTCGGGCGGGCGTCCCGGGCTGCTGGTGATGATCCTGTCGCTGCTCGCGGGTCTGATCTCGATGTTCGTCGACAACGTCGTCGTGATCCTGATGATGGCGCCGGTGGCGCTTCCGCTGGCGCGCGCGATGAAGCTGCCGGTCACGCCGGTCGTTCTGATGATCGGCTTCTCGGCCAACTTCATGGGCACGGCGCTGCTGCTGGGCGACCTGCCGCCGCAGATGCTGCACAGCGTATCGGGCGCGGAGTTCCGCGACTTCCTCTGGCAGCACGGGCGGCCGTCGTCGTTTCCGATCCTGATGGCGACCTTCGCCGTGACGCTCGCGGCGATGTACGCGTACGGCTTCCGCGCGCGCGGGCGCGAGGCGGTCGACATCGCCACGCTCGGCATCCAGACCCGCATTCCGAACGGGCTGTTCGCCGCGATCGTCGTCGGCTGGTTCCTGGCGACCGTCGTCGGCATGGCGTTTCGCGAAGTGCTCGGCGTCAAGCTCGGCTTCATCGCGCTGACCGGCGCGGTGACGCTGGTGCTCGCGCTCGAGGCGCTACGCGGCCGCGTGCAGGCGCCGAGCTTCGAGCAGATCCTCGGCGAGCTGGACTGGCGCGCGATCTTCTTCTACATCGCGCTGTTCGCGCTGGTCGGCGGCCTGGAGAAGATG
>CAZIJU010000044.1:0-26998 GCA_964539745.1 uncultured Burkholderiaceae bacterium
CCGCCGCGCGGGTTGTTCGGCATCAGGACCAGATAGCGGCCGGCCAGCGAGATGAAGGTCGTCAGCGCCGCGCCCTTGTTGCCGCGCTCCTCCTTCTCAACCTGGACGATCAGCTCCTGTCCCTCGGCGATCGCCTCGTTGATCTTGGCCCGGCCGACATCCACGCCGGGCTTGAAGTAGCTGCGCGAAATCTCCTTGAAGGGCAGGAATCCGTGTCGTTCCTCGCCATAGTCGACGAAGCAGGCCTCGAGGCTCGGTTCGACGCGGGTGACGACCCCTTTGTAGATGTTCGACTTGCGCTGCTCGCGCCCGGCCGTCTCGATGTCGAGGTCGATGAGCTTCTGCCCGTCGACGATGGCCACGCGCAGCTCCTCGGCATGCGTGGCGTTGAAAAGCATGCGTTTCATCAGCACTCCTTCCGCACCTCGCGGTGCGGGCGTGTGCCGAATCGGATCGGGCGCGGGAAAGAACCGCGGCGCGGCGGATCAGCGCCGATCAGCCGTGTACGTCTGGGTGCGCACGGCGCCACGGACCAAGCCGCGGCGGGAACATGCCGACGGACACGCCGCGTTCCCCCAGGGGATCGGGCGACTCGTCGGAACCGGCAGCGCCAGTGGACACGAAAGATCTCGTTCTTTTCGTTCGGCGCCGCCGTCTGCGCAACGGCGGCGCTGCTCGACTCGATTCAGCCGGGCGGTCGCAGCGCGCGACCCCCTTCGTTGCCGAACGGCGCCGCCGACATCTCGCCAAGCCAGGCGCCGCTCCTGTTCATCGCGCGACCGCCCGCCTTCAGCCGGGCCGGTCCCGCTCCCTTGGCCGCGATCACGCCGGGCCGCTCGCGCGGCACGCCTCGCTACAATCGCTGCACCGCTGGAGCTCGTTCGGGCGGTCGTCGCGGGACGGATTCGTTCCGCGCTTCCTCGAACCTGAGCAGTCACTTTAACTGCGCTGCCCAACTCCAACGCGCGCAAGTATAGGCAAGATGGAACCCGGCAGCAAAAGGCGTACCCGGCCGCAAACGGCGGAAGTGTTAGGCGGCGACCCGGCAGTCGGGGCAATCGCGCGTGACCGCGTGACGTATCTGACCGTCGGCGACGATGCCGCCGGCCAGCGGCTCGACAATTTCCTGCTGCGGCTGGCCAAGGGCGTTCCCAAGAGCCATGTCTATCGCGTCGTGCGCAGCGGCGAAGTTCGCGTCAACCGGGCACGCGCCGCGGTCGATCAGCGCCTGGCGGTCGGGGACGAACTGCGCATCCCGCCGATGCGGCTCGGCACGCCGATCCGGGCCGTGCCGCCCGCGGAAATGCCGCCGGTGCTGTACGAGGACGAGCACGTGATCGCCGTCGACAAGCCCGCCGGCCTCGCGGCGCACGGCGGAAGCGGGGTTGCGCACGGGCTGATCGAACGCGTGCGCGCCGCGCGGCCGCACCAGCCGTTTATGGAACTGGCGCATCGGCTCGATCGGGAAACTTCGGGCATCCTGCTGCTCGCCAAGTCGCGCAAGGCGCTGCTCGGCCTGCACCGGCAGTTGCGCGACGGTGAGGTCGACAAGCGCTATCTGGCGCTGGTGCGAGGCGATTGGGTCAACGACCGCCAGCACGTGAAGCTCGCGCTGGCGAAGTTCGTGACCCGCGCCGGTGAGCGCCGCGTCGCGGTCGACGAGCACGGCCAACCGTCGCACACGATCTTCAACCTGCGGGCGCGTCATGCCGGCTTTTCCCTGCTCGAAGCCGAACTGCGGACCGGCCGCACGCATCAGATCCGCGTGCATCTGGCGCATCTGGGCTTTCCGATCGTCGGCGACGACAAGTACGGCGACTTCGAGCTGAACAGGCGGGTGGCGCGCGGCGAGTTCGGCGCGCGGCTCGATCGCATGTTCCTGCACGCGGTCTCGATGCGACTGCGCCACCCGGTGACGGGCGCAGTGCTCGACCTCGAGGCCCCGTTGCCGCGCGAGTGCCGGGCGTTCCTGCGGAGCCTGCAAGGTGCTGCAACGGTTTGATTTGATCGTCTTCGACTGGGACGGAACGCTGGTCGACTCGACGGCGACGATCGCGCGCTCGATCCAGTACGCGGCGGCAGACCTCGGGCTGCGCGTTCCGGACTTCGAACGGGCGAGTCACGTGATCGGGCTCGGCTTGCACGACGCGCTGGCGCAAGCGGTGCCGGATCTGCCGCCGGAACGCATGCTCGAATTCTCGGCGCGCTATCGCGTGCACTACCTCGCTCGCGAGAACGAGGTCGAAGTGTTCTCCGGCGTGAACGAACTGATCGAGGCGCTTCGCGCGTTCGATCTGCGGCTTGCCATCGCGACCGGCAAGAGCCGTGCGGGGCTCGCGCGCGCGCTGAAAGCGGCGGGGCTCGATGGCGCGTTCGACGCGACGCGCTGCGCCGACCAGACGCATCCGAAGCCGCATCCGGCGATGCTGCTCGAGCTGGCAGAAGAGCTGGCGGTCGATGTCGGGCGCACGCTGATGATCGGCGACACGACGCACGACCTGCAGATGGCGCGCGCCGCACGCACGTACGCGGCCGGCGTCACCTACGGCGCGCATCCGCGCGAGCAGTTGGCGGCTTGCGAGCCGCTTGCGCTGCTCAATTCGGTCGAGGACCTGCATCGATGGCTGATCCCCGCATGATCGACATCTGCGGCTCGGACGCGCTCGCCGACGGCGGCGACGGCGTGCGCTTTGCCGTGCGCGTCGCGGGCATCGAAGCGACCGGCTTCGTCGTACGCTATCGGGGACGCGTGTTCGCGTACCTGAACCGATGCGCGCACGTGGCGACTGAACTCGACTGGCTGCCGGGCCGCTTCTTCGATTCGGACGGAGAGCTGCTCGTCTGCGCCACCCACGGTGCGCTGTACGACGCCGAAAGCGGCCGCTGCGTCGGCGGACCGTGCGGCGGCCGTGGGGCGCTGCGCGCGTTGCAGGTGACGGAAAGGGACGGCCGCGTCTACTGGATACCGGATGCCGGCGTGACGGCCGGCGACATCAGCAACGGAGATTGACGATGAACGATTCGGAACAGGCGGCCGGCGCGCACGACGACGGCGCCCGCCCCATCGCGGCGGGCCCCGTCGGCTGGGAGCGCGAGACGCTGCAGAAGCTGCTCACCGAGGCGCTGCGCGAGCAGCGGGCGCGCCGCCGCTGGGGGATCTTTTTCAAGCTGCTCGGGTTCGCTTACGTTGCGGCGATCCTGTGGTGGATCTTCGACATCGGCGGCGTGGGCGAACCGAAGACGCGCGGACCGCACACCGCCGTCATCGCGATCGAGGGCGCAATCGGCCCGAGCACCCGCGCAAACGCCGACAACACGATCGAGGCGCTGCGGGCGGCTTTCAAGGACAAGGGCACGCGCGGCATCGTCCTGCGGATCAACAGCCCCGGGGGCAGCCCGGTCCAGGCGGGACTGATCTACGACGAGATCCGGCGGCTGCGTGCCGAGCGCAAGGATGTCGCTGTGTACGCGGTGATCGAGGAACTGGGCGCATCGGCCGCGTACTACGTCGCCGCAGCCGCCGACAAGGTCTACGTCAATCGCGCCTCGCTGGTCGGGTCGATCGGCGTGCTGATCGACAGCTTCGGCTTTACCGGTGCGATGGAAAAGCTCGGCATCGAGCGCCGGCTGCTGACCGCCGGCGCGAACAAGGGGCTGCTCGATCCGTTTTCGCCGATGAGCGACGCGCAGCGGGCGCACGCGCAGGCGCTGCTCGATGACATCCACCAGCAGTTCATCGCCGCGGTGCGTGGCGGGCGCGGCGAAAGCCTGAAGAATTCGAACGAACTGTTTTCCGGCTTGATCTGGACCGGCGCACAGAGCATCAAGCTAGGTCTAGCCGACGACTTCGGGTCGGTGCGGTCGGTCGCGCGCGACGTGATCGAGGCCCCCGAGCTGATCGACTACACGCGGCGCGAGAACATCCTCGATCGCGTCGCGCGGCGCGTCGGCGCGGAATTCGGCGCCGCGCTGCGAGCGAGCCTAACGGACGCGCCGGCGTGGCGCTGAGCGCGGCTCGGCAAGAAGCGCGAAGACGGTCGGATGACGATCGAGCGCCGGCCGCTGCGCCGCGGGCAGCGCGCCCCACTGCGCGATCGTGCGCGTGGCGATGCGCGCCGCGGGCGCGGTCAGGTCAACGGCTAGCGTCAGGTGCGTGGCGGGTGCGCATGCCGCCAGGGCGGCGGCGAACAGGCGCTCGTTGCGGTACGGCGTCTCGATGAAAAGCTGCGTCTCGCCCGAACGCGATGCGTTTTCCAGCTCGCGAAGCCGCGCGGCGAGCTGCAGCGCATCCTGCGGCAGGTAACCGACGAAACGGAACGACTGGCCGTTCAGGCCGCTCGCCATCAGCGCGAGCAGGGGCGCGGAGGGACCGACCAGCGGTACCACCGGCAACTGCAGTGCATGCGCGCGGGCGACGAGCTGTGCGCCCGGATCGGCCACGCCCGGGCAGCCCGCCTCGGACACGATCGCGGCATCGTTGCCGTCGATCACCGGTCGCAGCCATTCGTCGCAGCGCGCCGGGTCCGGGGCGTGGCCGATTTCGACGATCCGCAATTGCGCGATCGGGCGCGGATGCGCGATCGCTTTGAGGAAGGCGCGCGCGCTCTTCGCGCTTTCGGCGAGAAAGCAGCCGAGGCGGCGCGCGACCGCGAGCGTGCCCGCCGGAAGCACGTCCTCCGCTGGCACCGGGGCGATCGGTGTGGGCAGCAGATAGAGCGTGCCGCGTCCGCTCATCGGGCCAGCACCCGCACGCCGAATCGTTCGAGCATTGCGACCAGACGGATCAGGGGCAGCCCGATCAGTGCGGTTGGATCATCGGACTCGACGGCCTCGACGAGCGCGATGCCCAGCCCCTCGATCTTCGCTGCGCCGGCACAGTCGTACGGCGTCTCGGCGCGCAGGTAGGCATCGAGCTCGGCGCGCGGCAGGCGGCGGAAGCGCACCGCGGTCGGAACGCTTTCGACCTGTGCCGCGCCGCGCGCGGCGTCGATAAGCGCCAGCGCGGTGTGAAAGACGATCGTACGCCCCTGCATCTGCTCAAGCTGCTCAAGCGCTGCGTCGTGCGTTCCCGGCTTGCTCAACGCGACACCGGCGACGTCGGCGACCTGATCGGAGCCGATCACCAGCGCATCGCCCGAACGTGCGGCGACGTCTTCGGCCTTCGCGCGCGCCAGCCGCAGTGCTGTGGCGAGCGGCGCTTCGCCGGGCAGCGTCGCCTCGTCGACGCGTGGCGCAACGACTTCGAACGGCAGCCGCAGCCGCTGCAGCAGCGCACGCCGATACGGCGACGTCGATGCGAGTACGATCCGCTCCATGCCCATGGGTGTTGCGCGCCAAGCGCGATCCGGCGCGCGAGTTTAGCCCCGCGGCCGGTCGTTTCCGGTCATGTTGAACCGAACCGCAGGCGAATTGGAGAACACGCAGCAGCAACAGGGCGCCGCACTGTGACGCCGGATCGCGGGGCGAGTCATATCGACCCCCGGGACCGCAGGATATCGACCAATAAACTTTCCACGTGACTGTGTCCCCCCGTGTGGGGTTTTTAGGGTTATGCCGAACGATCCGATTGCACGACAAACGGTCGACGTCTTCGAACTGTCCCGGATGCGAGGCGAGGTGGCCGGCGAACTGCCGATACGCGCGGCCGAGCGGCTTGCGCCGATGCTGGCCGGCACCGAAGGGGTATTGCACTACCGCGCCGAGTTCGCGCTCGACGAGCGTGGCCGTCCGGCGCTGCGGTTCATTTGGTCCGCCAGGCTGGCCGCGCGCTGCCACCGTTGCGCAGCGCCGGTGGAAATCGACGTCGGGGCCGATGCGCGCTTCTACTTCGTGCGAACCGAAGAAGAACTGAATGCGCTGCCGATCGGGCCCGAAGAAGTCGACGAACCGCTGCTCGGCAGCCGCAGCTTCGACCTCGATGCGCTCGTCGAAGACGAGGCGATCCTCGCCATGCCGCTCGCCCCGCGTCACGCGCGCTGCCCCGACGACGCGGCGCCCCCCGGCGGTGCGGCCGAGGCTTCGGGCCGCGTCCGCCCGTTCGCCGCGCTGGCGCGGCTAAAGCCACGAAAGCGTTGAGAACTGCGGATCGCTGCGATGCGCTGGGGTAGAATCCGCGGTTCGAATTTCTCCGGGGAGTGCCATGGCAGTCCAGCAGAACAAGAAATCGGCGTCCAAGCGCGGCATGCATCGCGCGCACGATTTCCTGACCAACCCGCCGATCGCGATCGAGCCGACTACCGGCGAAGTGCACCGGCGGCATCACGTCAGCCCCAACGGCTTCTATCGCGGCAAGAAGGTCGTCCAGACCAAAAACGACGAGTAATTCATTGGCCCGGCGCCACCGTGACTGCCTCGGCATTCGCCCGTTCCTGTTCAGGAACCGGGGCGAGTAGCCTGATCCGTACGGCGGCGCGCATCCGATGACGGCGCGTATCGCCATCGACTGCATGGGCGGCGACCACGGGCTGGACGTCACCGTACCGGCGGCGCTGCAATTCCTGCGCGGCGAGCCCGACGCGGCGCTGCTGCTGGTGGGCCGCAGCGCGGAGATCGAGCCGCGGCTGGGCGCAGCGGGCTCGGCAAGTACGCGAATTGAGGTCGTGCACGCCGAAGAGGTGGTGGCGATGGACGAGCCGCCGACGCAGGCGCTGCGCGCCAAGCGCAATTCATCGATGCGCGTGGCGGTCAATCTCGTCAAAGAGGGGCGGGCGGACGCCTGCGTCAGCGCCGGCAACACGGGCGCGCTGATGGCGATCTCGCGTTTCGTGCTGAAGACGCTGGAGGGCATCGACCGGCCGGCGATCGCCACCGTGATCCCGAACCAGACCGGCGGCGTGACGACGATGCTCGACCTCGGCGCGAACGTCGATTGCACGGCGGAGCATTTGTTCCAGTTCGCGCTGCTTGGCGCGGCGCTGGTATCCGCCGTCGAGGAAAAGGAACGGCCGACCGTCGGGCTGCTGAACATCGGCGAGGAAGTGATCAAGGGCAACGAGGTCGTCAAGCAGGCGGCGGAACTGCTCCGCGCGAGCCCGCTGAACTTCTACGGCAACGTCGAGGGCAACGACATCTTCAAGGGCACGACCGACGTGGTCGTGTGCGACGGGTTCGTCGGCAACGTCGCGCTAAAGACCTCGGAAGGCCTGGCGCAGATGCTGGGCGGATTCGTGAAGGAAGAATTCACGCGCAACGCGTTTTCCAGGTTCGCGGCGCTGGTGGCGCTGCTGGTCTTGAAGCGCTTTAAGCGGCGTGTCGATCACCGGCGCTACAACGGTGCGAGCCTGCTCGGCCTGCGCGGGGTCGTGATCAAGAGCCATGGCTCGGCCGACGTCTACGCGTTCGAGTGCGCGATCCGCAGGGCCTTCGAGGCGGTGCGCCACCGACTGCTCGAGCGCACGACCGCGGCGATGCAACCGTATGCGGAGCAGATGAACCGGGCCGGGCAAAGCCCCGAGCCCACGCCCGCCGAACTCTGAACTCGCGAGATGGCGCGCATCTATTCGCGAATCACCGGAACCGGCGCAGCGTTGCCCGCGCGCGCGGTCAGCAACCAGGAACTGGCGCGCGACCTGGCCAGGCGCGGCGTCGAGACCTCCGACGAATGGATCGTTGCGCGCACGGGCATCCGCCAGCGCTACCTCGCCGAAGACGGGCTGACGACGACCGAACTCGGCGCACGCGCCGCGGAAGCGGCGCTTGCGGCGGCCGGCGCCCCCGCCGCGTCGGTCGATCTAATCGTCGTCGCGACCTCCACACCCGACCACATCTTTCCCAGCGCGGCGTGCCTGATCCAGGCGCGGCTCGGCACCGCCGGCGGCGCCGCTTTCGACGTGCAGGCGGTGTGCAGCGGTTTCATCTACGGGATGACCGTGGCCGATGCGCTGATCCGTACCGGCGGCTACCGGCGCGCCCTCGTGATCGGTGCGGAGGTGTTTTCGCGCATCCTGGACTGGAACGATCGTACGACCTGCGTGTTGTTCGGCGACGGCGCCGGCGCGGTCGTGCTGGAGGCGGCCGACGCGCCCGGCGTGCTCGCCAGCCGCCTGCACGCCGACGGTTCGCAGGCGCAGATCCTGTGCACCGCAGGGCGGATCGCGCAGGGCGGCGTGCAAGGCGATCCTTTCCTTCGCATGGACGGTCAAGCGGTTTTCAAGCTCGCGGTCGGCGTGCTCGACAGCTCGGCTCGCGAGGTGCTCGCCGACGCAGGCATGGAAGCGTCGCAGATCGACTGGCTGATTCCGCACCAGGCCAACGTGCGCATCCTCACGGCCACGGCAAAAAGGCTCGGACTGCCGGAAGAAAAACTCATCGTCACCGTCGACCGCCACGGCAACACGTCGGCCGCTTCGGTGCCGCTTGCGCTCGACGACGCCGTGCGCGCCGGACGCATCCGCCGCGGCCAGCATCTGCTGCTGCAGGGCGTCGGCGGCGGCTTTACCTGGGGCTCGGTCCTCGTTCGTTACTGATCGATCGATGAAAATCGCTTTCGTCTTTCCCGGCCAGGGTTCGCAGTCGGTCGGTATGCTGGCGCCGCTTGCGGGCAACGCGGCGGTCGACGATGTCGTGCGCCGCGCGTCGGCCGCGCTCGGCCAGGACCTCGGCAAGTTGATGGCCGAAGGCCCGGCCGAAGAACTGAATCTGACCGTCAACACGCAGCCGTGCATGTTGACTGCAGGCTATGCGGTGTTCGCCGCGTGGCGCGCCGCCGGCGGCAGCATGCCCGACGTGATGGCGGGGCACAGCCTCGGCGAATACACCGCGCTGACGGCGGCCGGCGCGCTGCGGCTCGAGGATGCCGTCGTGCTCGTGCGCTTTCGCGCGCAGGCGATGCAGGACGCGGTGCCGGTCGGCACCGGCGGCATGGCTGCGATTCTCGGTTTGACCGACGAACAGGTTCGACAGGCGTGCGCCGAGGCGGCAGGCACGGAAGTCGTCGAAGCGGTCAATTTCAACGCGCCGTCGCAGGTCGTCATCGCTGGTCACAAGGCCGCGGTCGAGCGGGCGTGCGAGGCGGCGAAGCGGCTCGGCGCCAAGCGCGCGCTGCCGCTGGCGGTGTCGGCGCCGTTTCACTCGTCGCTGTTGCAGCCTGCGAGCGCGCGGCTGCGCGAGCGGCTCGCCGGCATCGAACTGCGCACGCCGCAGGTGCCGGTAATCAACAACATCGATGTGTCGGCCGAAACCGATCCGGCGCGGATCCGCGATGCGCTCGCGCGGCAGGCCGCGGGGCCGGTCCGCTGGGCGGACACGATTGCGAAGATGGCCGCCGACGGCGTCACGCACATCGTCGAGGTCGGCCCCGGCAAGGTCCTGTCCGGACTGACCCGGCGAATCGCGCCGGAGGTCGAGAGCCTCGCGATCGCCGATCCGGCGTCGTTGCACGACGCGCTCGCCAGACTGAAGGCGTGAGATGCAGGCGAACGCCGTCTTTTCCACAACCGCCTTGGCCGGCGAGGTGGTCCTCGTCACGGGTGCGTCGCGCGGCATCGGCGCCGCGATCCTGGACGCCTGCGCGCGTGCCGGCGCCACCGTCGTCGGTACCGCGACCAGCGAAGCGGGCGCCGCAGGCATCGCACGACGGCTCGCCGAACTCGGCGCGCGCGGCAAGGGTGCGGTGCTCGACGTGACCGATGCCGCGCGCGCCGACGCGCTGGTCGACGAGATCGCGAAGGAATTCGGCAAGCTGTCCGTGCTGGTCAACAACGCCGGTATCACGCGCGATACGCTCGCGTTGCGCATGAAGGACGATGACTGGGGCGAGGTCATCGATACGAACCTGTCGGCGGTGTTCCGTCTGTCGCGCGCGGTGCTGCGCGGGATGATGAAGGCCAAGCACGGCCGCATCGTCAACGTCACGTCGGTCGTCGCTTCGTCGGGCAATCCGGGGCAGGCCAACTATGCCGCGGCAAAGGCCGGTGTCGAAGGCATGACACGCGCGCTCGCGCGCGAAGTGGGCAGCCGCGGCATCACGGTCAACTGTGTGGCGCCGGGGTTCATCGACACCGACATGACACGCGCGCTGAACGAGCAGCAGACGCAGGCGTTGCTCGCGCAGATTCCGCTCGGCCGGCTCGGCAGTCCGGACGACATCGGCGCGTGCGTCGTCTTTCTCGCGTCGTCGGCTGCCGCCTACATCACCGGCGCGACGCTGCACGCCAACGGTGGCATGTATATGGCGTGAACCGGGCGGCGGCACGCCGGAATCACAAGGTCGCTCTGATAGAATCGCGCCCGCGTTTTTCCGGGCTCGACCCAGACGAAGAAGTATTTCCCGCAGGAGGAGTGCATGGATAA
Source organism: uncultured Burkholderiaceae bacterium (assembly GCA_964539745.1). Taxonomy (GTDB): domain Bacteria; phylum Pseudomonadota; class Gammaproteobacteria; order Burkholderiales; family Burkholderiaceae_F; genus DSNY01. The sequence continues at coordinate 10,291 of CAZIJU010000044.1, forward strand.
CATCGAGCAGCGAGTCAAGAAGATCGTCGCCGAGCAGTTGGGTGTCAATGAAGCGGACATCAAGAACGAGTCCGCGTTCGTCGAGGACCTCGGCGCCGACTCGCTGGACACCGTCGAGCTGGTGATGGCGCTGGAAGACGAGTTCGAGTGCGAGATTCCGGACGAAGAGGCCGAGAAGATCCGCACGGTTCAGCAGGCGATCGATTACATCAACGCGCACCTGAAGAAGTCCTAGACTGTCGCGGCGGATGTCGATGAGCGGACGTCGTCGAGTCGTCGTCACCGGGCTGGGCATCGTCAGCCCGGTCGGCAACGACGTCGCCACCGCGTGGAGCAACCTCACCGCGGGCAAGTCGGGCGTCGGCCGAATCACGCGCTTCGACGCGTCGAGCTTTCGCACGCAGATTGCCGGCGAGGTCAAGGACTTCGACGTCGCCGCGTACCTGCCACCGAAGGAAGCGCGCCGGATGGATGTCTTCATCCATTACGGCATCGCCGCCTCGGTGCAGGCGATCAAGGACAGCGGCATCGAGATCACGGACGCCAATCGCGAGCGAATCGGCTGCGTGGTCGGCTCGGGCATCGGCGGGCTGCCGATGATCGAGGAAAACCACACTGAGCTGATCAACCGCGGCGCGCGCCGGATCTCGCCTTTCCTGATCCCGGGTTCGATCATCAACATGATCTCGGGCAACCTCTCGATCATGTACGGTCTGAAGGGACCGAACCTGGCGATCGTCACGGCATGCACGACCGGACTGCACTCGATCGGCGAGGCGGGAAGGCTGATCGAGTACGGCGACGCCGACGTCATGGTGGCGGGCGGCGCTGAAGCGGCGGTCTGCCCGCTCGGCATCGGTGGTTTCGCGTCGATGCAGGCGCTGTCGGTGCGCAACGACGATCCGGCCACGGCGAGCCGGCCGTTCGACAAGGACCGCGACGGGTTCGTGCTCGGCGAGGGCGCCGGCGTGATGGTGCTCGAGGACTACGAACACGCGCGCCGGCGCGGCGCGCGCATCTACTGCGAGCTGGCCGGCTACGGCATGAGCGCGGACGCGTACCACATGACCGCACCGGACGTCGATGGCCCACGCCGATCGATGCTGAACGCGATGCGCAACGCCGGGGTCAACGCGGACCAGGTCGACTACCTGAACGCGCACGGAACGTCCACGCCGCTGGGCGACGTGAACGAAACCAATGCGATCAAGCTGGCGCTGGGCGACGCGGCGCGCCGCATCGTCGTCAATTCGACCAAGTCGATGACGGGGCATCTGCTGGGCGGTGCGGGCGGCGTCGAGTCGGTTTTCACGGCGCTCGCCGTGTTTCACCAGGTCTCGCCGCCGACGATCAATATCTTCAACCGGGATCCGGAGTGCGATCTGGACTACTGCGCCAACGAAGCGCGCAACATGAAGATCGACGTCGCACTCAAGAACTCCTTCGGCTTCGGCGGGACCAACGGCACGCTCGTCTTCCGGCGTGTCTGAGCCGTGGCTGCCCTGGGTCGTGCTGCAGCCTTCGCGGCTGCAGCGACGCCTAGTGGCGCTGGCCCTCGTGGCTTCGACGATGACCTTCGTGTTGCTGATCGCCGCTGCGCTGCAGGCGCCGACGGCCACACGCGTCGCCGCGGGCGCGCTCGTGGCCGCTGCCGCGCTGGCCGCCTTTGCGGGCTGGCGTCGTTCGGCGCGGCAGCGAGCCGGTCTGCGCATCGAAGCCGACGGGCAGATCGCGGTGCGCCAGGGCGACCGGACCGCGACGGCCGAACCGGTCTTCGTTTCGCCCTGGCTGATCTGCTTGCGGACCGCGCCGCAGCGCCTCGTGCCGGTCTGGCGCGACGGGCTCGACGCCTCCGGCTACCGCAGGCTTGCCGCAGCCGCGCGCTGGCGGACGCGGCGAAAGTCTGAACCGGACCGAACTCCGGACAGAATTGTCTGAAGTCATGCCGGTTCGCGAACTTAAGTCGGCGCTGTTGGTCACATGGCCAGCACGTGGCAAGCGCCCCGCGCGGAGCGGGCGCCGATGAGCGATCGCGAGATCGATCGTCAGCTAGTCGAGCGCGTTCAGCGCGGCGACAAGCGGGCGTTCGAGCTGCTGGTGGCGAAATACCAGCGCAAGATCTTCCGTCTGCTATCGCGCCTGATCCGCGATCCCGGCGAGATCGAGGACGTGGCGCAGGAGGCGTTCATCAAGGCGTATCGTGCGCTGCCGAACTTTCGTGGGGACAGTGCGTTCTACACATGGCTGTACCGGATCGCGATCAACACGGCGAAGAACTACCTGGTGGCTCAAGGCAGGCGCGCGCCGACGAGCACCGAAACCGAGGTCGAGGACGCCGAACGCATGGACGACGCCGAGCAGCTGCGCGACGTCAACACGCCCGATTCGATGCTGCTTTCAAAACAGGTCGGCGAAGCGGTGAACCGCGCGATCGACCGGCTTCCCGAGGATCTGCGCACCGCGATCGTGCTGCGCGAGATCGAGGGGCTGAGCTACGAGGAGATCGCCGAATCGATGAACTGTCCGATCGGTACCGTGCGCTCCCGCATCTTCCGGGCGCGCGAGGCGATCGCCAACGAACTGCGTCCGCTGCTCGAAACTTCGAAAGACAAACGCTGGTGAAGCCATGACCGATCCGAACCCAACCGCTGCGGCCGCCGGCGATGCGCCGCTTTCGCGCGAAACGCTGTCCTGCCTCGTCGATGGAGAACTCGACGCCGCCGAATGTGCCAGACTGATCGGCCGTCTCGGCACGGACCGGGCCGCGCGTCGCGAGTGGCTGCTGCTGCACGTGGTCGGCGACGCACTGCGTTCGTCGGACGTGGCTTGCTTGCAATCGGAGCGATTTCTGCTGAGGATGGGCGCCGCACTCGAGGCCGAGCCGTCGATCGCGGCGCCGCGCGCAAACCTTGCTCGGGCGCGCCTCGTGCGCCGCGTGGTGCTGCCAGGGGCCGCGGCGGTGGCGGCTGCGACGATGCTCGTGGTGATCGCCGTGCCGCAGTTGCGCGGCGGCGGTGCGCCCGGTGCGACCCAGACCGCGGCCGTCGCGGCGGACGACAAAGCGGGCACGTCGGCTGCGGCAACGCCGGTCGCGCCGGCGGCGACGCCACCGGCGGCTGCGGCTGCGGCCAACGAGGTTCGCCGGCTCGCCGAGCTCGAGGCGTACCTCGCCGCGCATCGCGAGCTGGCGGGCGGCTCGATGATGCCGCGCACCGCGGCCTATCTGCGCGCCTCGTCTGCGGCACAGCGCTGAAGCGATGCAGCCGACGATTCTGAGCGGGGCCCGGACGCGCCTGTGGCGGGCGACATGGGCGCTGCTGCTGGCGGCGACGGCCGGGGCAGCGTTTGCGCAGAACGACCGAACGCGCTCAACGGCGCCGCGCAGCGAGGCGCAGTGGCTGCGGGCGATGCAGGCGGCCGCGCAGCGGGTGAACTTCTCGGGCACGCTCGTTTACCAGCGCGGCGCCGAAGTGCGCGCCTCGCGCATCGTGCATCTGTTCGACGGCGGGATTTCGCACGAGCGGGTGCAGATGCTCGATGGCGCGCCGCGCGAGTTCGTCCGTCGCGGCGACGAAGTGCAGTGCATCTTTCCGGACGCGCGCCGCGTCGTCGTCGAACGCCGGCCCGGGCGCGAGTCGTTCCCGGCGATCACCGACGCCGATCCCGCCGAGATCCTGGAACGTTACGCGCTGCGTTTGGGCGGAACCGAGCGCGTTGCGAACGTCGAGTGCCAGGTGATCCATGTCGAGCCGAAGGACGCGTTGCGTTACGGCTACAAGCTGTGGGTCGATCCGGCTTCGGGTTTGCTGCTGAAGGCGCAGACGCTGAACGAGCAGCACGAGGTGCTCGAGCAGATGGCTTTCGTCGACGTGCGCATCGGCGAGCGCATCGAGCGCTCGCAGGTCAAGCCTTCGTGGTCGACAGAAGGCTGGCGCGTCGAACGCAGCGAGCACCGCCCCGTCGACCTGGCGCAGCTCGGCTGGACGATCGTTCCGCCTGCCGGGTTCCGCAAGATGCGCGAAGTGGCGCGTCGCTTCGCGAGTGGGGCGAACGCCGACCGCAGCGCGATGCAGGTGGTGTACTCCGACGGTCTCGCGACGGTGTCCGTGTTCATCGAGCCGGGAGCGACCGAACCGGCGGCCGAGCGCGCACAGTCCCAAGGTCCGACAAGCGCGTACTCGCGTCGCGTCGCGGACGCGAACGTGACGGTCATCGGCGAGGTTCCGCCGGCGACAGTCAAGGAGATGGCGCTAGCGGTCGAGTTCCGTGCGCCACGCTGAGATCCTGCAACAAGCTCACCAAACCGAAAGAGAATGCGAATGATCTCGCTTATCACGCGTGGCATGTCCGCTGTTGTGCTGGCGGGCCTGCTCGGTTTCGTTCCCGCCGGTGCGCAAGCGCCTGCCGTGCAGTTGCCGGACTTCACGGCGCTGGTCGAGCGCGCGGGGCCGGCGGTCGTCAACATCCGCACGATCGCGCGAATCGGCGGCCAGGCGATGCAGCAGTTCCCGGACCTCGACGAGAGCGACCCGTTCTACGAGTTCTTCCGCCGCTTCTTCCCGCAGCCGGGCCCGCAGCAGCCGCGCCCGCCGCGCAGCCCGCGAGGCGACCGCGAGATCCCGCGCGGTCTTGGATCGGGCTTCATCATCTCCTCCGACGGCTACGTGATGACCAACCATCACGTCGTCGACGGCGCCGACGAGATCATCGTCACGCTGCCCGACAAGCGCGAGTTCAAGGCCAGGCTGATCGGATCGGACCGCCGCACCGACGTCGCACTGGTGAAGATCGACGCGACCGGACTGCCGACCGTTCCGATCGGCGATCCCGCGAAGTTGAAGGTCGGCGAGTGGGTGATCGCGATCGGTTCGCCGTTCGGCCTGGACAACACCGTCACCGCGGGCATCGTCAGCGCGAAGGGGCGCGACACCGGTGACTACCTGCCGTTCATCCAGACCGACGCGGCGGTGAACCCCGGCAATTCAGGCGGGCCGCTGATCAACATGCGTGGCGAGGTCGTCGGCATCAACTCGCAGATTTTCACGACGTCGGGCGCCTATGCGGGGATCTCGTTCGCGATTCCGATCGACGAGGCGATGCGCGTTCAGGAACAGCTTCGCACGACCGGCCGCGTGATCCGCGGGCGTATCGGTGTCGGCATCGATTCGGTGTCCAAGGAGCTCGCGGAGACGTTGGGCCTGCCCAAGCCGCTGGGCGCGCTCGTCACGCAGGTCGAGCGCGACAGCCCCGCCGAGAAGGCGGGTGTGGAACCGGGCGACGTGATCCTGCGGTTCGACGGCAGAACGATCGAGCGTTCGACCGACCTGCCGCGCATCGTCGGCGGCACCAAGCCCGGCAGCAAGGTCACGATGACCGTCTGGCGCAAGGGCGCGCAGCGCGACTTGCACGTGGTTGTCGGCGAGCTGCCGGCCGACCGGCCTGTCGCGCGACGCGGGGAGTCGCCGCAGCGCGGCGGCAGCGGCGCCAACGCGCTCGGGCTGGTGGTCGCCGACCTGCCGGCCGAGCGGCTGAAGGAACTGCGCCTGCGCGGCGCCGTGCAGGTGGAGTCGGTCGACGGCCCGGCGGCGCGGGCAGGACTGCGCGCGGGCGACCTGATCGTCGCGGTCAACAACGTCGAGGTGCAGAACGCGAAGCAGTTCAACGACCTGGTGGCGAAGCTCGACCCGAAGCGCAACGTCGCGCTGCTGGTCCGCCGCGGCGACCAGAGCACGTTCGTCATCATCAAGCCGTCCGACCGGTAGCCGGATGCCGGCGCGGTAGAATCCGCGCCCGGCGGCGGAAGGGGGTGGCCCCAGGGGCGCACCCCCTTTCTATTGCTTCCCGCGCGCCGAACCCCGGGGGTTCGACAGCCGATCCCGACCGGCGACGCCTGCGAGGCGGCGCCCGGTCGCAACCGCGATGCAACACATCCGCAACTTTTCCATCATCGCCCACATCGACCACGGCAAATCGACGCTGGCGGATCGCCTGATCCAGCGCTGCGGCGGCCTGTCGGATCGCGAGATGGAGGAGCAGGTGCTCGACTCGATGGCGCTCGAGCGCGAGCGCGGGATCACGATCAAGGCGCAGACGGCCGCTCTCGAGTACAAGGCGGCCGACGGCCGCGTCTACGAGCTGAATCTGATCGACACGCCCGGCCACGTCGATTTCTCGTACGAGGTGAGCCGCTCGCTGTCGGCGTGCGAAGGCGCGCTGCTGGTCGTCGACGCGTCGCAGGGGGTCGAGGCGCAAACGGTCGCCAACTGCTACACCGCGATCGAGCTGGGCGTGGAGGTGCTGCCGGTCCTGAACAAGATGGACCTTCCGCAGGCCGACCCCGACGCGGCACGCGCCGAGATCGAGGACGTGATCGGCATCGACGCGCACGACGCGGTGCTTGCAAGCGCGAAGACCGGGATGGGGGTCGACGAAATCCTGGAGCGGATCATCGAGCGCGTTCCGCCGCCCAAGGGCGATGCGGCCGCGCCGCTGCAGGCGCTGATCATCGACTCGTGGTTCGACAACTACGTCGGCGTGGTGATGCTGGTGCGCGTGGTCAATGGCGTCATCCGGCCGAAGGACAAGATCCTGTTGATGGCCACCGGCGCGTCGCACCTGGTCGAGCAGGTCGGCGTCTTTACGCCGAAGTCGAAGCAGCGCGAGCAACTGAGCGCGGGCGAAGTCGGCTTCGTGATCGCCGGCATCAAGGAGTTGCGCGACGCGCGCGTCGGCGACACCGTCACGCACGAGCGCAGGCCCGCGGCCGCGCCGCTGCCGGGCTTCAAGGAAGTCAAGCCGCAGGTCTTCGCTGGGCTGTATCCGGTCGAGGCGAACCAGTACGAAGCGCTGCGCGACGCATTGACGAAGCTGCAACTGAACGACGCGGCATTGCATTTCGAGCCGGAAGTGTCGCAGGCGCTCGGCTTCGGCTTCCGCTGCGGCTTCCTCGGGCTGCTGCACATGGACATCGTGCAGGAACGCCTCGAACGCGAATACGACATGGACCTCATCACGACCGCACCCTCGGTCGTCTACGAGGTGCTGCTGCGCGACGGCACCGTCGTGCGGGTCGAGAACCCGTCGAAAATGCTCGAGCCGGCCAAGATCGAGGAGATCCGCGAGCCGATCGTGACCGTGACGATCTTCGTCCCGCAGCAGTACGTCGGCCCGGTGATCACGCTGTGCACCGCCAAGCGCGGGGTGCAGAAAGACCTCGCCTACCACAGCCGGCACGTGCATCTGACCTACGAGCTGCCGCTCGCGGAGATCGTGCTCGACTTCTTCGACAAGCTGAAGTCGGTGTCGCGCGGCTACGCGTCGATGGACTACGAGTTCAAGGAGTATCGCGCGGCCGACGTCGTCAAGGTCGACATGCTGATCAACGGCGAACGCGTCGACGCCCTGTCGGTGATCGTGCACCGGAGCAACGCACAGCACCGCGGCCGCGAGATCGCCGCGAAGATGCGCGAGATCATCCCGCGGCAGATGTACGACGTCGCGATCCAGGCAGCGATCGGCTCCACCATCATCGCCCGCGAGAACGTCAAGGCGCTGCGCAAGAACGTGCTCGCCAAATGTTACGGCGGCGACATCACGCGCAAGAAAAAACTGCTCGAAAAGCAGAAGGCCGGAAAGAAGCGGATGAAGCAAGTCGGCACCGTCGAGATTCCGCAGGAAGCCTTCCTCGCGATCCTTCAGGTTGAGGACAAATGAACTTCGCGCTGATCCTGTTCATCCTGCTCGTCGTCAGCTTCGCGATGTGGCTGATCGACGTGCTGTGGCTGAAGAAGCGCCGCGAGCACGCGGCCGAGGTCGCGCTGACGGCCTTCGACGCGCACGCGAAAGACCGCGGGGTCGATCCGCGGACGCTGGCGGCCGAACGCGTGCTGCTGGTGGAGAAGCTGACGCGCCGGCCCTGGTACATGGAGTACACGGCGAGCTTCTTCCCGGTGATCCTGCTCGTGTTCGTGCTTCGCTCCTTCCTGTTCGAGCCGTTCCGCATTCCATCGGGATCGATGATCCCGACGTTGCACATCGGCGACCTCATCCTCGTCAACAAGTACGAGTACGGAATCCGGTTGCCGATCGTCAACAGGAAAATCGTGCCGATCGGCGACCCGCAGCGCGGCGACGTGATCGTCTTTCGCTTTCCGCACAATCCTGCGCAGGACTACATCAAGCGCGTCGTCGGCCTGCCGGGCGATCTGGTCGAGTACCGCGGCAAACAGCTGTTCATCAATGGCGCGCCGGTTCCGACGACCCCGATGGGGCGCTATTTCGAGGAAGGACGCGTGCAGTACTACGCGCTGTACCTCGAGAAGCTCGGCACCGTCGAGCACCGCATCATCGTCAACGAGGGGCCGAGCATGCCCCCGGTCCGGGGCCTGCAGCACACGCACCCGAACGCCTGCGATTACATCGACGACGGCGTCCGATGCAGGGTGCCTGCGGGGCATTACTTCGTGATGGGCGACAATCGCGACAACAGCGAGGACAGCCGCTACTGGGGCTTCGTCCCCGACGAGAACATCGTCGGCCGCGCCTTTTTCATCTGGATGAATTTTGGCAATATGGGCCGGATCGGTAGTTTCCATTGAAAATCATGGAGATGCGTATGGGAGAGCACTTCGGGAGACGGCAGCGCGGACTGAGCCTGGTCGGACTTCTGTTCGTCGGACTGATCGTCGTCGCGCTGCTGATGCTCGGTGCAAAACTGGTCCCGGCGGTGGTCGAATACATCGCGATCGAGCGCGCGGTGCAGAAGATCAAGAACGAGGCCAACACGGTCGGCGAGATCCGCGCCGCGTTCGACCGCCATGCGACGATCGACGACATCAAGTCGATCACGAGCCGCGACCTGGACATCACGAAGGAGGGTGACCGCATCGTGATTTCCTATGCATACACGTACACCATCCCGATCCTGGACAACGTCCGCCTGGTCATCGACTTTTCCGGGACGACCCGCGATCGGACGACCAAGACCGTTCCGTGACCCAACGAGCCGGAGGCCCTGCGCATGGAACTCGCGGCGCTTGAAGAGCGCCTCGGCTACCGCTTCGCCCATCGTGAGCTGCTCGAGCAAGCGGTCACGCATCGCAGCCACGGGGCAGTGCACAACGAGCGGCTCGAGTTCCTCGGCGATGCGGTGCTGAACTGCACGATCGCGCAGCTTCTGTACCAGAAGTACGCACGGCTGAACGAGGGCGATCTTTCGCGGCTGCGCGCCAACCTCGTCAAGCAGTCGTCGCTCGCGGACATCGCCGAAAAGCTCGGGTTGTCGGAGTTCCTGCGTCTGGGCGAGGGCGAGATGAAGAGCGGCGGCTTCCGGCGACCGTCGATCCTCGCCGACACGATGGAAGCGGCATTCGGCGCGGTGTTCGTCGACGGCGGTTTCGATGCCGCGCGCGACGTGATCACGCGGCTGTTCGAACCGGTGCTCAAACACGTCGACCCGAAGACCCTGGGCAAGGACAGCAAGACGCTGCTGCAGGAGTTCCTTCAGGGCAAGCGGCTGCCGCTGCCGGTGTACACGGTGGTCGAGACGCGCGGCGCCGCGCACAACCAGGAGTTCGAGGTCGAGTGCTCGATCCCGAAGCTGGATATCAGCGTGCGCGGCACCGGACGCAGCCGGCGCGCGGCCGAACAGTCGGCCGCCAAGCAGGCGTTCGACGGCGCGCAAGCGGTGCTGCAGGCCGCGCGGCGCGCCAAGCGCAAGGCCGCTGCCGGCGACGGCGATGCGTCGCCCCGCAGCGAGACGCCGGCGCCGCCGGCGCCGGCCGCTGCGCCGCCGGCCGATGCGGTGCCGGTGCCCGTCGAGCGGCCCGAGTCCGCGGGCTGAACCCCGCTATGACCGCAGTGCAGCCGAAGACTCGGGCGCGCACGGGATTCGTCGCGATCGTCGGCCGTCCCAACGTCGGCAAGTCGACGTTGCTCAACGCGCTGGTCGGTGAACACGTTTCCATCACATCCCGCAAGCCGCAGACGACGCGGCACCGCGTGCTGGGCGTGCTGACGCAAGCCGCCGACGCGCAGCCGCTGCGGCAGTACATCTTCGTCGATACGCCGGGATTCCAGCGCAAGCACAGGTCGCTGCTCACGCGGTGGATGAACGAAACCGTGCGCGCCGCGCTCGCCGAGGTCGATGCGATCGTGCTCGTGATCGACGCGCGGGGATGGACGCCCGAGGACGAGGCCGTGCTCGAACTGCTGCCGCGGGATCGTGGCAACGTCATCCTGGCGCTGAACAAGACGGACGAACTCGCCGATCGCGACGCGCTGCTGCCGCTGCTTGCGGCGTCGGCGCAGCGGTTCGCGTTCGCAGCGATGGTTCCGGTCAGCGCGGAGAAGGGCCGGCAACTCGACGAGCTGCTCGCTGAAGTCGGCAAGTTGCTGCCCGAGGGCGAACCGTTGTTCGACGCCGAACAGTTCACCGATCGCAGTGTGCGCTTTCTTGCCGCCGAGCTGATCCGCGAAAAGGCGTTCAGGCTGCTCGGCGACGAGCTGCCGTACGGGCTCGCCGTGACGATCGACCGCTGGGACGAAAACGAGGGCCGCGCGATGATCGCCGCCACGGTGGTGGTCGACCGCGAGTCGCACAAGGCGATCGTGATCGGCGCGCGTGGCGCGAAGCTGCGGGAAATCGGCCGGCTCGCGCGGATCGACATCGAACGGCTGATCGGCAAGCCGGTGTTCCTGGACACGCACGTGCGCGTGCGGCGCGGCTGGAGCGACGACGAGCGTGCGCTGAAACAGTTCGGCTATGAATGACGCCGGCGCCGCGGGGCGGCCCGCCGCGCGTGCGCGGCGCTCGAGCGATATCCGCGTCGACCAGCAGCCGGGTTTCGTGCTGCACGCGTATCCGTGGCGAGAGACGAGCCAGATCGTCGAGGTGCTGACGCGCGACTTCGGCCGAGTCGCGCTCATCGCGCGCGGAGCCAAGCGGCCGACGTCGCAGTTTCGCGGCCTGCTGGCGCCGTTTTGCCCGCTCGCGCTGTCGTGGAGCGGGCGCAACGAGGTCAAGTCGCTGGTCCGCGCGGAGTGGTGCGGCGGACTCGCGCCGCTGCGCGGCGATGCGCTGCTCGCCGCGTTCTACCTGAACGAGCTGCTGGTGCGACTGGTCGCGCGCGGCGATCCGCACGAGGGGCTGTTTTCGAGCTACGTCCACACGCTGCACGTGCTCGCCGGCGGCGACGTCACCGCCGACCGGCAGTCGGCGCTGCGCGAGTTCGAACTCGATCTGCTGCGCGAAACCGGCTACGCACCGGCGTTCGACCGCTGCGGCGACGGCGAGCCGATCGACGCCGCCGCACGCTACCGGATCGATGGCCAGCACGGCGTGCGGCGCGTCGTCCCGGGTGACGGATACGATCGGGCGCGCGACGACCTGCAGGTGAGCGGCGCGACGGTGCTCGCGCTCGCGCAGCGCGACTTCAGCGATCCGCGCGCCGCGAGCGAGGCCAAAGTCGTGCTGCGGCACTTGATTCGCTACCATCTGAACGGCAAGCCGCTGAACACGCGGCGCATCCTGCAGGATCTCAGGCAGTTGTAACGGTCGACCCACCCGATGACCCGGCTCAGCGTCAATCTGAACAAGATCGCCCTGCTGCGCAACACGCGCACGATCGGTATTCCGAGCGTCACGCACGCCGCCACACTCGCTCTCGAAGCGGGCGCCGACGGTATCACCGTTCATCCGCGTCCGGACGGACGCCACGTGCGCGCGCCGGACGTCGCTGCGCTCGCAGAGCTGCTAAAACGCTGGCCCGCCGCCGAATTCAATATCGAAGGCAACCCGTTCCACGGTCTGATGGAGTTCGTGCGGCAGGTTCGTCCGAACCAGTGCACCTTCGTTCCGGACGAAAGCGGGGCGTTCACGTCCGATCACGGATGGAACCTGCCGGCCGATTCCGAGCGGCTGCGGCCTTTCATCGACGAGGCGCGCGCGCTCGGGGTGCGCGTGAGCCTGTTCATGGACCCGGAGCCGGGCGCGATGGTCCACGCTCGAGCCGCCGGCGCCGATCGCGTCGAGCTGTACACCGAACCGTACGCGCGCGCGTGGGGAAGCCCCGAGCAGGCGGCGGTGCTGCAGCGCTATGTCGACGCGGCGCGTGCGGCGCGCGCAGCGGGGCTGGGTGTCAACGCCGGGCACGACCTGAATCGCCATAACCTGGCGGCGTTTCTCGCCGCCGTGCCCGGCGTGGACGAAGTGTCGATCGGCCATGCGTTGATCGCCGATGCCCTCGAGTTCGACTTGGCCGCGACGGTGCGCATGTACCTGGCCGAAATCCGGCGCGCCGGCGCGGCGCTGCGGGAATCGCGGTGATCTACGGCGTCGGCACCGACCTGATCGAAATCGACCGTATCGCGCAGGCACAGGCGCGCTTCGGCGAACGCTTCGCGCAGCGCATCCTCGGACCGCAGGAGCTCGAACGCCTTGCCGCGCGCACGCAACGCTCGCCGCGGCGCGGACTTGCTTACCTCGCCACGCGGTTTGCCGCCAAGGAGGCGATCTCGAAGGCGCTTGGGCTCGGCATGCGGCTGCCGATGACCTGGCGCGCTGTCGAGATCGTCAATGCACCGTCGGGGCGGCCCGTGGCGATCGCCCACGGCGAACTCGCGCTTTTTTTACGGGCGAAGCGGCTGCGCCTGCACGTCTCGGTCACCGACGAGCGCAGCATCGCGATGGCATACGCCGTGGCCGAGTTCGAAGCTCCGGAGTGAGGGAGGCAGCGATGCTGGGACCCGTCGTCGTCGACATCGAAGGCACGTCGCTGACCGCGGCGGAGCGCGCGCGGCTTGCGCACCCGCTGGTCGGCATGGTCATCCTGTTCTCGCGCAACTTTGCGTCGAACCGGCAACTCGCCGAGCTGACCGCTGAGATCCACGCGCTGCGCTCGCCCCCGTTGCTGATCGCGGTCGACCACGAAGGCGGCCGGGTCCAGCGATTCCGCGAGGGTTTCACGGCGATACCGGCGATGCAGGACCTTGGCCGGCTTTGGGACCAGGACGTGCTGCTCGCGTGCCGCACCGCCGTGTCCGCCGGTTACGTGCTCGGCGCGGAGCTGCGCGCGCACGGCGTGGATTTGAGCTTCGCGCCGGTGCTCGACCTGGCGTGGGGCCGCAGCGACGTGATTGGCGACCGCGCACTGCACGCGGACGCGCGCGTCGTGGCGATGCTCGCGAACCATCTCGCGCATGGCCTGCTGCTCGCCGGCATGGCCAACTGCGGCAAGCACTTCCCTGGACACGGCTGGGCGGAGGCCGATTCGCACGTCGCGATCCCGGTCGACGAGCGTTCACTGAACGAGATCCTGCACACCGACGCTGCGCCTTACCGCTGGCTGGGGGCCGCGCTGGCGTCGGTGATGCCGGCGCACGTGATCTACCCGAAGGTCGACCGGCAGCCGGCCGGCTTCTCGCGGGTCTGGATCGAGGACGTGCTGCGCGGCCGGCTCGGTTTCACCGGCGCGGTGTTCAGCGACGATCTGTCGATGGAAGGCGCGCGGGTGGCGGGCGACATCGTGCAGAGCGCGCAGGCTGCGCTGACTGCCGGTTGCGACTTCGTCCTCGTGTGCAACAACCCCGCGGCTGCGGATCGCGCGTTGGGAGGAATCTCGTGGCAACGGACCGAGGTGTTCGCGCAGCGGCTCGAACGGTTGCGCCCACGCGGCGCGGTGCCGACGATGGACGAATTGCGCGCGAGCGAGCTGTATCGGGGAGCGCTGTCCGATCTGGTGGCGTGGCGCGCCGCGCTGGGGTGAGGGGGTGACCGCGCTCGCCTCGGCCCGGACGTTTCACGAGGCCGCCGCGCATGCGGGACGCCATGAGCGTCCTGAAGCGCTCGAATCCAAGACTGTGGCCTGGAGGTCGAGAGGCCTGCAGACTTGCGATGAGTCCACGTCTTGCGGGCCGCGTTGGTCTCTCACACGCGAGCTCGGATGTCCCACGAGGAACGCGGGAAACCCGCGGGGTCAGGCGCGCTCGACGTAGGTGCCGTCGTCGGTCTTGACGCGGATCTTCTCGCCCGCGCTGACGAACGGCGGGACTTGCACGGTGATGCCCGTTTCCAGCTTGGCCGGCTTGAAGGTCGTCGTCGCGGTGGCGTTCTTGATCGCCGGTTCGGTTTCGACGACTTCCAGCACGACGGTCGCGGGCAGCTCGACGCCGATCGTTCGGCCGTTGTGGAAGTTGATGTCGACCTCCATGTTCGGCAACAGGTAACCGGTCTGGCCTTCGAGGTAGTCCGCCGAAAGGCTGAGCTGCTCGTAGGTTTCGTTGTCCATGAAGACGTAGCTCGCGCCGTCCTGGTACGAGTAGACCATCCGGCGCTTGTCGATGTACGGGCGCTCGACCTTCTCGTCGGTCGAAAGCCGCTCGTTGCGTTTCTGCCCGGTTTCGATGTCCTTCATCTCGAGCTGCATGTAGGCGCCGCCGCGGCCGCCGACGTGCACGTGATAGCTCTTGAGCACACGCCACAGACGTTTGTCCCATTCGATGAGGTTGCCGGCGCGGATTTCGGTGGCGAGGATCTTGGCCATTGGAATTTCCTGCAAGTAGGGCGGCGAAGCCGCCGTCGCGCCTCGTAGAATCGAGGCATCGTGTTCATGGAAAGCCCGCGATTATAGGCGGGCGAGCTCGTCAGGCCGTGTCCGAACCCAGCGTCGAGCCCTTCGATCCGCGTGCCGTCGTCGATCGCCTGCCGCAGCTTCCCGGCGTATACCGGATGCTCGACGCGGCGGGCAACGTCCTTTACGTCGGCAAGGCGCGCGATCTGAAGAAACGCGTCGCGTCGTACTTCAGCAAGGGGGTGGGCCCGCGCATCGCGCACATGCTCGCGCGCGTAGCGGCGATCGAAACGACGGTCACGCGCTCGGAGGCCGAGGCGCTGCTGCTCGAGAACAACCTGATCAAGTCGCTCGCACCCCGCTACAACATCCTGTTCCGTGACGACAAGTCGTACCCGTACCTGAAGTTCACCGACCACCGCTTCCCGCGCATCGCGTACTACCGCGGCGCGACCGACCGGAAGGCGCGCTACTTCGGTCCGTACCCGAACGCCTGGGCGGTCAAGGACAGCATCCAGATCCTGCAGAAGGTGTTCCGGCTGCGCACCTGCGAAGACACCGTGTTCAACCACCGCTCGCGCCCCTGCCTGCTGCATCAGATCCAGCGCTGCAGCGCGCCCTGCGTCGGTCTGATCGACGAGGCGGGCTATGCGCAGGACGTCGACCGCGCGGTGCGCTTCCTGCGCGGGCAGACGAACGAGGTGATCGCCGAATTGGAGGCGCGGATGCAGTCGCTCGCCGACGCGCTGAAGTTCGAGCAGGCGGCCGCGGTACGCGATCAACTCGGCTCGCTCGCCCGCGTGCTGCATCAGCAGGCGGTCGACACGACCGGCGGCGACACCGACGCCGACGTGATCGCCGTCGCGCTCGAAGGCGGGCAAGCGTGCGTCAACGTCGCGATGGTGCGCGGCGGCCGGCATCTCGGCGACAAGCCGTACTTTCCCGCGGCAGCGGCGCGCGGCGGCGACGCCGACGCCGACGCGGCGGAGATCGTCGAGGCGTTCATTTCGCAGCACTATGCGGAGCACCCGCCGCCGGGCGTGCTGATCGTCAACGCGGACGTCGACGCGGCCGAATTTCAGGCGATGCTCGGCGACGGCGCGCGCGGAGTGCAGATCCTGCGCCAGCCGCAGGGCCAGCGCCGGCGCTGGCTCGAAATGGCCGAGGCCAATGCCAAGCTCGCGCTGGCGCGCCGTCGCGCGGAGGAAGGGTCGCAGGCCGCCCGCACGCGCGCGCTCGTCGATGCACTCGGCATCGAGCTGGACGACGGCGATTGCGCGAAGCTGCGCGTCGAATGCTTCGACGTGAGTCACACGATGGGCGAGGCCACACAGGCAGCGTGCGTCGTCTATCACGGCCACACGATGCGACCGGGCGAGTACCGCCGCTTCAACATCGAAGGCATCGCCGCCGGCGACGACTACGCGGCGATGCGCCAGGTGCTGACGCGGCGCTACACGCCGGTGGCACGCGGCGAGGGCAGTCTGCCCAACCTCGTGCTGATCGACGGCGGGCAGGGGCAGGTGTCCGTCGCCAAGCAGGTGTTCGAGGAACTCGGGCTCGACAGCGGCGTCATCGTCGGTGTCGCGAAGGGGGAAGGACGCAAGGTCGGGCTGGAGGAACTGGTGTTCGCCGACGGCCGGGCGCCGCTGCGGCTCGGCCGCGAATCGCAGGCGCTGATGCTGGTCGCGCAGATCCGCGACGAAGCGCACCGGTTCGCGATCACCGGCATGCGCGCGCGGCGTGCGAAGGCGCGGCAGACCTCGCAGCTTGAGGAACTCGAAGGCATCGGGCCAAAGCGGCGCCAGAAGCTGCTCGCGCGCTTCGGCGGACTGCGCGGGCTGCGCGCCGCCTCGGTCGAGGACATCGCTCGCGTCGAAGGCGTTTCGCGTAAGCTCGCCGAGCGCATCTACTCGCAACTGCACGGACAACCGGGCTGACACGCATGCCGCTCACCATGCCGATGGTGCTGACCTGGGCGCGGATCGCGATGATCCCGATGGTCATCGGCGTCTTCTACCTGCCCGATGGCTGGATCGCATCGCACTGGAAGAACGCCTCGGCGTGCGCGCTGTTCACGCTGGCGGCGATCACCGACGGCTTCGACGGCTATCTCGCGCGCAAGTACCAGATGGCGACAC
>CAZIJU010000045.1:0-26995 GCA_964539745.1 uncultured Burkholderiaceae bacterium
GTGTCCGTCCGCGATCAGCACGAAACACCGTCCACGATGACGCTGAAACGCCGTCCACGATCAGACTGAAACAGCCGTCCGCGATCGCTGAAATACGCAGACAGCTGCAACAGCTGCTCGATCAGCACGCGCGCCGCGTCACTTATCAGCTCATCGACCGTGGCTTGCGCATGCTCGATCAACTCCAACATCGGCAGCAGCGCCTGTCCGTGCGCCGCCAGCGCCTGGCGTACGGCCTGCACGCCTTGCGCGCGTCGAACGATCTGCAGCTTGCCCTTTCCGGTAGTCTTGCTCATGGCGGTTTCCTTTCGGGTTCGAGGTCTCTGGGTCGGCAAACTCGATTCTGTCGAATTCGCCCGGAAACCGCCGCCTTGACTTCCAACTACGATTGGGACATCGCCAGCGCGCTGGACGGCGAGCGTCTGCCGCGCGCCGCTTACCGGCGCTTGGCGTCGAGCCACAGCGCAAGCATCATCAGAATCCACGTCATCGTCCCGTAGTAGGCGGGGTGCGCCGGCAGCAGACGCTGTCGCAGATCGTCGACGAAGCTCGCCCGCACAATGCCGCGCACGCGCAGCGTGTCGACTGCAGCGCTGGCCAGTTCAAGTAGCGGCGGATGGTTTGTCAGCCATGTGCCGACAGGCAACCCGAAGCCGTGTTTTTTCTTGCGGATGATCTCGTTCGGCAGAAAGTCGCGGAGCGCTTCCTTGAAGAACCAGCGCAAGCGGGTACCGCGCAGCTTGAAGTCGGCTGGCAGTCGCGCGGAGAGCTCGACGACATCCTCGTCGAGCAGTGGGAATGCCACATCAACACCGGCCAGCTCGCACATCCGCGTGACTTTTGGCAGGTCGTTATCGGCCAGCGTGAACCGAAGGTCAATTCCGAGCATCTGGTTGACCAAACTGCACCCGGCAAACGGCTCATGCGCCTCAAGCATCAACTGATGAGGGTGATCGCGGTTGATTGCGGCCAGAAACTCCGGCGTCAGTACGTTTTCCGGTCCCAAGTGCGTGAGCAAAGCGCGCGATTCATATCGGTTCGGCATGGGCATGCTGGCTTGCTCGACATAGCTGTGAACCTTACGCAACCCGGGCACCGATCTGAACAGCGGCGTCGACAAGACCAGAGGCTCGATCAGTAAAGACCGAACGACCTTCGGTAGGTGGTCGTAAAGGCCCAAGAGCCATTGTCGAGCGTACCGTTCGTTGCCGCCGAACAGCTCGTCGCCTCCGTCCCCCGCAAGCAGCCGATGCACGCCGTGTTCGCGCGCGAGCTTTGCGCAGAAGTAAGTGGGGACAGCCGAGGCGTTGCCGAAAGGCTGGTCGTAGTGTGCGGCGATGATCGGCGCCGCGGCCACGACGTCCGCCGGCATGACGTAGTACTCCAGGTGCTCGCAGCCGAAGTGGCTCGCGGCGATGCGTGCGTAGCGCATTTCGTCGTAGCCGGCGGCATCGAAACCGATCGAAAAAGTCTTCGCCGGCGTGCCACGAGCCCGTCCCAGCATTCCGCTGACAGTGGAGCTGTCGGTGCCGCCGGACAGAAAGCTGCCGCACGCGGTGTCAGAGGCAGCGATGGACACGGCCGCTTCTACCGTCTGGATGAAGCGGCTCCTTAGCGACGCGAAATCGTTCGATCCGTCTTCTTCAAAACGCATCGACCAGTATGGGCGCGGATGTGGGTCGGTGCTGCGACCGAACTCGACGTAGTGACCGGGAGGGATGCGGGCCAGTCCTCGATAAATCGTCAGCGGACCCGGGCAGACGTGGAAGTACAGGTAGTCGAATATGGCTTGGTCCGACAATTCACACGGCACTTCGGGGTGCTTGAGCAGCATGTCAAGCGTCGAGGCGAAAGCAAGCCCTCTGCTCGTACGTGCGTAGACCAGTTGCCGCACGCCCATTCGGTCGACTGCCAGCAGACCTTGTGCCTTTTCCGTGTCCCAGGCAGCCAAAGCAAAGTCACCGCGCACGGCGCGAAGCGCGGCAGCGCCGTTTTCTCTAAATGCCTTGGCGATGGCAGCCGGGTCGGAGTTCCAGCCCTGCGTCGTCCAAACGCGCGGGTGGCCGGTGAACGCGAGGATGAGCCCATCGCAGTTGACGAGACGCTCGTCGGAGTCCGCCCCGAGCGTGGCCTCCGTGCGATGTCTGACGACGCCGGCCGCGGGCGCCGCGCCGGCCGATAGCATGCTGCCTATCGAGGCGAGGTCGTCGGAGGAAGTTTGACGCGACTGCGCGCCGCAGATTATGGCCACGGTTCGGTTAGTTCATCGGATTGGCTGGCACGTCCGACGCGCGGCTGCCGCGTGCATGTGCGGCGGGTGAATACGGCGCGCCAGGAAAACGGCAACGTCGTTATCGCGGCTTTGTCGACTTGCTTCCGCGTTTGGCAATCTCTGCATCCAGTTCCCTGAGCCTGCGCTGCAACCCGTTTGCCTGCGGCGAGTGAGTCAAACCGGCCTCAAGTGCCTCGCGTGCTTTACTCATCTCGCCGATTCCTTTGTAGTAGTCGCTGACCTGTGCATAGGGGGGCCAGTAGTCGGGCTTCAGTTGAATCGCGCGCTCGAATTCGACCAGTGCACGCGGACCACGACCAAGTCCTACAAGTGCCTCGCCTTTCCTTGTCAGTATCTCCGGCAGCAGCACGAAGTCATGCCGGCCGTGGGCATTGATGTAATTGAGCACGTAGTCGATGTCGTGTATTGCTTGGCTGAAATTCCACCTGCGCGTCCGTTCGTCTTGTGCCAGCACCTTTGCCCGGTGCAGATACATCAGCGCCCAACAGTAATGGTGCAGGGTCTGGAATACGTCGCCGAGCGTCGTGATCCACGGTTGAGACTTTTCCCGATCTAGGCCGCCCGGGACGTTCTCGCGGAAGTGGGCGGTGTGAATGCAATAGGGCGGCAGTCTGGAGACCTCACGCGGGTCGAACTCGAGAATGCTCTCCGGATATCCCGGAATAGCTTGCCCCGTGGCCAAGGAGGGCACGGCAACGAGAATCACCGATGACGCGGCCAGCGCATAGAGGCGCCTTGAAGTCGCTCTCATGAGTCTCCTGAATGAGGTGTTTGTGCCGCCAACGTCATGCTCGGCGCTATTGCGCCCAGGTCGCGGCCAGCGTATGCGCGGAGAGCGAATCGGAAACTGAAGAACTCCACCATCCCGCCCTGCTGACCCGAAAACTGAACCAATCCACGTCATGTTATCTTACGGCTTCTACTTGCGCGGTGCGCCTCGCGCCGGCCGCGCTACCGTGTCCGACGCACGGTGCATGGCCCGGACCTGAGTTGGACAGGCGAGTTCCGCGAAACGCGTCGATGGAATCGATGAGACCGGCCGCCGAGCATTGGGCCGCTTGAAAAGCACCGATGATCGCCGGTTCAGTTGTCCCGATGACGATGGCATGCCTGAGCAACGGCCACTGCGTGTTCGCCCGCTTGTCGCCACACCTTCGGGACCGCCCAGGGATAGGGCGCGGCGGATCAGCGTTTCGCCCGTGAGCTCTTCCCGTTCATCGTTGCCGCCGGCGGTCGTGCTCAATATGCACTACACCGGGCTTGCGTTGTCGCGGTCGCTGCGAGCGATGGGACTGCGCGTGATCGGACTGAGCTCGGATGATTCGCTGCCGGGCAATATTTCGAACACGATCGAGTTTCGGCGGTTTCCCGACAGCGAGGGAGCGTCGGCGCAGTGCGTTCAGTACTTGCTTGGACTGGCGGCGGAGCTTGCCGATCGACCGCTTCTGCTACCGACGCGCGATCATGACGTGCACATGATCCGGCGAAATCGCGACACCGTCGAACAGGCGTTTACGTTGAGCATGCCCGCGAATGACGTGCTCGAACGGGTGCTCGACAAGCAGGCTTTGTATTCGATTGCCGAAGAGGTGGGCGTTGCCTGTCCAGTGAGCTTCTGGATTCACACTCCTGCGCAGATGCGGGAAGCCTTGGATGCGATTCCCATGCCCTGTATCGCGAAACCGGTTTCTGCGAGCGATTGGCGGAAACCGGGGATCTGGGACGCCGTCGGACGCCGCAAGGCAGCCATCTTCCATGATCGGGGCGAGCTTGAGAAGTTCTATGCGGCCATCTGTGATTTCATGCCCGCGATGTGTGTGCAGGAGTTCATCCCGGGCGAGGATGACGAGCTTGTGATGTTTTGCGCCTACTTTAACGCTCGCAGCGGTACCGAAGTCAGTTACACGGCGCGCAAACTGCTGCAGTTGCCCGCGCTGGCAGGAACCGGTATCGCCGTTCAAGCCTGCCCGGTACCGCAGATCGTTGAGCCGAGCATGCGGCTGCTGCGGCATGTCGGGTACCTCGGACCGGCGGAGATCGAATACAAACTGGATCGCCGGTCCGGCGAGTACAAACTGATCGAGATCAACACCCGCTTCTGGGATCAGCACGCGCTGGGCGCTGCATGCGGCGCCGATCTTGTGCAAGCGCTAGTCGAAGATCTCGTCTTCGGGCGGCCACAACGGCACCAAGCCGGCGAGTCGAAAGTCACTTGGATTGCTGAGGACGGTCTTCTGGTGTCCTTTGGCGAGGCAATGGTCAATCGCACGCGGTCAGCGACACATGGCCGCGCAATTTGGCGCGGCCGGAAGATTTTCGCCTTGTGGTCTTGGAAAGACCCGCGACCTGCGCTGCGCGTCGCGGTCAGCTTGGCACGTCGGCTGGCTGCCGCTGCGATTCGCGCGCTGCGGCGTCGTGTTCGCTGGCGTCGACCCAGCCGGGGTGCCGCACTTTAATCACGTGCCACCGGATCCTTCCTTTAGCTTGCGCAGCCAATAGCTGGGGCTGGTCTCCCAAAGCCGCCGCAGCGACTTGCGGACCCGGCTCCGGGAGAGGGTGGACTGAACGACGGGGTTCGTATTGCGGAACGTTCGGGCATCGAGACGTCCGTTGACCAGGTCCGTCAGGGTGTCGTCAAAGACATTCAAAGCGAAGTCGATGTCTTGACGCGAGATCGTCAGGGCAGGAATGATCCGTAGTGCGCCTTCGTAGTAGGTGTGCGTCAGATGCACGCCACGCGCCTGACAGCCCAGAACAAAGGAGATCAGTGACTTGGGGTCGGGACGCATCGAATCCCGTTCCGCGACGAGATCGAACGCAAGCATCAGACCGCGGCCACGTGCGTCCCAGACCCATGAGTGACGCGACTGCAGCGAGCGCAGGCCGTCCAGAAAATAGGTACCCGTGTTCCGCGCCGCGTCAAGCAGTTGTTCGCTGCGGATGATGTCAATTACGGCAAGTACCGCTGCCGCCGTCAGCGGGTCGTTTTGGTGGCTGGACAAGTGGAAGAAGCCCTGATCGAGGAGCTTGTCGACGATTCGCTCCGAGACGGCGACGCCTGAGGACGGGTAGCCATTTCCGGATGTCTTGGAGAAGACCAGGATGTCCGGCCGCAAGTCAAGGTTTTGACAGTCGAACCAGGCGCCGCAGCGCCCGAAGCCGGTCTGCGCCTCGTCCACGATCAGCAGGGCGTCGAGATCGTCAGCGACTTCGCGCAGTCGGGCGAAGTATTCGCGCTGGGGGAAAATCATGCCGCCAGCGGACACGACGGTTTCGACGATGATCGCGGCTATCGTTTCACGGTTGCTTCCGATCATGCGCATAGACAGATCGAGACACCCGATGTCGCATTCCGGGTAGGTCCGGCCCAACGGACAGCGTGAGCAGTTAGGCGCTACGACGTGCATCGTTCCGGGCACCTTTGGGCTCAAGTCTATGTGGCCGTCGGAGATCGAACTGAGGCTGCGCGTGGCCTGAGAGATGCCGTAGTAGCCGCGATCGAATCCAATCACCCCGGTTCGACCGGTGTACGCTTTGGCGACGCGCAGCGCGAACTCGTTCGCCTCCGTGCCGGTTGAAAAAAGTGCGATCTTGTCGAGTCCGTTGGGGGTTATCTCGGCGACCGCGCGCAACGCCTCGAAAACACGCTCGGCAAGGTACTGCGACCCGGTGTGAAGGTTGTGTTTCAGTTCCGTAACCAGCCGTTCGATGAATGCCGGGTGGTTGTGTCCGAGGACCGTGCAGAACTGACCGGCGGCGAGGTCGAGGATCCGATTGCCGTCCTGGTCAATCATGTACGAGCCTTCGCTGCGCACGATCACGTTGTCCAGGAATGGCATGAGCGGGAAGACGTGCTGGCCTGCGTGGCGCCACGTCGTCATGTTCTTAGATGTAGTCATGGGTGACGGTCAGTTTGGGGGGCTGATGGGTGGGGTCCAGGTCCAATACGACGCGTCGCTTTCGCCTGCAGCGCGCGTAGCGTCGAAACGAACGCGCGTGCCCGGCTCTCTAAGGCGAAGCGAACGCGCGGTTGCTGAATCACAAGCCAGGACATGTCGCCACGCCGGGTCGCGAGCATCTCCTTGTACTGCTGTCTTCCCATCAACAGGTCGTAGCTGCTGGCGCCTGCAGACAAGCTCGTCTGGATCGCGAGGGCATGGCTTACCAGCCCGGGTTTCAGCTTCGGATTGTCGCTGTAACGAAAACCACTTTGGTACGAAGAAATGACGCCGCGGTGCTCGAAGTTGTACAGGTAGCCGATCAGATTGGTGCCGGCCGCCACGCGCAGCAGCTGAATGCTGCCGCTCGGTAGCCAGGTCTGAATCAGGGTTCGGTGAAAGCGACGTGCAAATTCCGAAGCGAATGCACCGGGGTGTCCACGCGCGTTCCAGTACGCCTGGTGCAGTTGTGTCAGCTCGTCGAAGTACGCCATCGCCTGATCGAGCGACTGTGCCCGCGTTACGGCCAGCGGCCCTGAACGTTCGTATTCGCGCATGGCGCGGCGGATCTGATAGCGCGTATTGCTGCTCAACGAGGCAAGGTAGTCGCCGCCGTTGGCGGTGAGATCCTCAGCCGCCACAAAAAAGTAGGGTTTGCTCCATCGAGTCAGTACACGCAGGCCGATGCTCTCGGACACTCGCGAATAACGTTGTGCCTCGCCCGCATCGATGCCACTTACCACCAGCTCATCCCAATCCGTGCCCCGCGAACGAAGCGCATTGAAGATGGCGCGCAGTACTTCATCACTGGCGAGGTGCTCAATAAGAAAACCGTTATGCTCTATTGTGAGTCCGTCGCGAAGCGGATCTCCCGTTTCGCTGACACACCACTGACGCGAGCAAATGACCTTGTGCCGGGTTGTCAGTTGCGAGCCTAGCAGCCCGATGGCGACAGGCCTGTCTTGTTTAAACGCGCGAACGCACTTGATCGCGGTGCCCGGGGGCTGACAATGCAGCCAAGTACCGATCCATGCCCAACTCTGAAAAAAAGAAGAGGGGACCTGCCGCTCAAGCTCGAGCCAGTCGGGCATGAGCGCGTCAGGAGCCGGAGCATCCTCGATTGAAACTGAAACGGGAAGGCAGCTCACGTCGTGTCAGTGACGCAAGCGAAAAGCGGACGCAGAAGGGCGCTTCCGCGGCTTCTCCATCGCATGCCTACCTGTGGCCGTCCGAGGTGGATCATTGTCGCATTGCCGCTAGAGGCGCTTGCGTGAGGGGAGATGCCGGTCGGAGTTGCGAGCAGCACTTGACGATCTTCAGGCGGGATTTTGAACGCTCCGCGCAAAGTCGATCATGGCCCGCAGACGGGAACGAAATGCAAACCATATTACCGCCGGATAGACGAGGGCCCCCGCAGATATCGCAAGCGCCGTTTTCTCAAACAGCAACCCATCGGGAATGGCCGTTCGCACGAGCGCGACGGCCAGCGCCATCAGGGTGCAGCCTGACGCTGCGGGCCACAGCGCGGCCAGCCAGTCGCGAGTTCCGATTTGAATCGTGCGAAACACGAAGACGAACTGCGGAATGCTCAGCAGGGGGTACGCGATGACCCATGCCCAGGCGATTCCGACCAATCCGAACTGCGCCGAGCTTAGCAGTGCCAGTGGCATTCCGATGCCGCCGAGAATAGACAGCCACATGTTCACGCGGAATTGCCCTGTCCACAGCAGTACATGCGACATCAATACTTGAGATGACACGAATGCTGAGTAACCGCACAGAAGCTGCAGCGGAGCGATCACTGCGTGCCACCGTGGTCCGAGTATCAACGGGATTACCAGATCGGCGACCAGCGCCATCCCTACGGAAACTGGAAACGTCAGCACCGTGAGCAACTCGGTGAGCAGCAAAAAGTAACGCCGCAACTCGCGGCGCTGTTGCTGGGCCGCGGAAAAGACCCCCGGTACCACGCGGCTAATCACTGCGCCGACCTCTTGCTGCGCGAGCGTCGAGAAGGTGACAGCGAATGTATAGGCTCCGAGCGAATCTTTGCCGAGCGTGCGACCGATGATCGTCTGGTCTGCATTCGTATAGCCATACCAAGCCATGCGAGCAACCAGCAGCCGCCATCCTTGCAAGAGCGGGCCAGCCAAATAGCGGATAGCTGCGGGCCAAGCGAGCGAATAGGGCCGCCAAACGATCAGCAACAGGGTGACCGCTGCCGCGCCCGCAAGCGAGTTGAGGACAAGAGACCAATAACCGAGCCCACCGCTTGCAGCCGCGACAAGCACGGTGGCGGTCACGACGGCTTGCACAAAGCCGGCGATCGCGAGCCTGCCGAATTGCAGCTCGCGCTGCAATTGCGCACGCGGTACAACCTGTAGCGCGTCGGCAAGAATGAGCAAACTCATGGCCATGATCACTGCCGTGACCTGCGGTTCACCAAAAAAACGCGCGACCCATGGAGCAAGTAGCGCGTAGCCGGCAGCGAGCGTGGCTGCTAGCAGCAGGCAGAAACCTGCCAGTTGGGCACGCTGCTCGCCGATAATAGAGCGGTCTTGGACAAGCACGGCATCCAAGCCAAAGTCCTCGATCATTCGCGCCAGCCCGATTGCTAATGTCGCCATCGCGACCAAACCGTAGTCACCGGGCGTCAGCAGCCGCGCCGCGTACAACGTCGCGACCCAGGAGATCAACTGCGCCAGCCAGCGCAGTGCAGCAGTCCATGCGATACCGGATGCCAGCGCGCGGTCCAGGTCATACAGCGGGCCAGCGCTGCTCATAACGTGGACCGGTTTGCCGAGAGCGGAGAACGATCGTCGACGCGCCCCGCTTCTTCGTCAGGGTCGACCGAAGCCCGCCCAGACAGCCGCGACCGGCTACGTCGCATCCGAGAGGCTACCGACAATTCACGTGCTGTTTTTGCGTCGCGCAAGATATTCGGCGCGCCGCCGATGAACGAATGGTGCGCGCCGCACACAATCTTAACGCTCGAACTCGCGGTCGGTCCGCCAGGTCGGAGGCCCGGCATCGCTGTGCGCTCGTCCAGCGGACCGGAGTCTCACTCACGGCCCGACCCAGAGCCGGGGGCGCTCCGAGCCAACCCATGCCGGATGGTTCCCGCGACCGGACTTGTCTGAAATGTCGCCGGGAGTGGGATTTAGATTGAGGTACCAGATGTTCGCAGCTCCGGCAGCGGTGGACAGCGGCGCGCTGATCTCACTCAGGATGTCACTGATCGATAGATTGGTCGAATAGATCTGAATTCCACGCAATAGACCATTGTAGACTTCTTGACCCGGAGCCCATGGAGCGTCGCCCCAGGTTAGCGCCGGTACCGGCGGCATTCGGTTTCCGTAACTCGGTAGCGCCACGTGCTCGACCCGCCGTGAGGGGTCCGTATTGGGGAGATCCCAGTAGAACACATGGTGCTTCCTGCCGCTTGCATCCGCCCAGACGACAAGAGCCTGCGTGTACCAGCGGTCGTATACCACACGTCCATTTACCGGATCACCACCCTCAACGGCGATCTCCCAGTCATGCACGGTTCCGTTTGGCGCGGGATCTGGGTAGGGGTGCGCGCCGTAGTAGCTGTCTGGGGAACCGTTCGCCCACCAGAACGGACCGTCGTTGCCCCAGAAGAAAGTTGTGTAGTAGCCGGCCTGCCGCCGCGGATAAGCGCGCCAGATATATGTGGCTGGGTATATGGAGAGCGGATTCAGAAATCGGAAGCGCATGGTGGTGCTTACACCGGCGTTGCCGGGAAAGTCCAATCCATACGCGGTTGCCGTTCCCTGCACGGTCACCGTTACCGATTTCGTGTCGGTGCCGCCCGGTCCGGCACAGGTCAAAGTAAAGGTGCTCGACGCCGTAAGCGCACCGCTGGACTGCGAACCTGATGTTGCCTTGTTTCCCGACCATGACCCCGAGGCGGTGCACGAGCTGGCATTGGTCGATGCCCAGGTCAATGTCGATGAGCCCCCGCTCATTACTGTGGTTGGATTCGCACTCAGCGCTACGGTAGGGGCCGGTGGAGCGGCGTCTACGGTCACAGTGACCGAGTGCGTCACGGTGCCGCCGGGACCGGTGCACGTGAGCGAAAAGTCGTTGCGGGAGGCGTCCAGGGGACCTGTGGTCGCCGCGCCGGACAGCGGTTTGGAGCCGGTCCAGTTGCTATTGGCTGGCGACGCGGTTGCACTGCAGCTCGAGGCGTTGTTCGCTGCCCACGTCAGCGTCGAAGCCATCCCGTTGGCAACCGATGCGGGATTCGCCTCCAAGGACACGACAGGAGGCGATGGCGACGCGACTACAACCGTCACCGATCTCGCGACCTGACCGCCAGGGCCGGAACAGGTCAGGGAAAAAGTGCTGGTGGCACTGAGCGCACCCGTCGATTGAGAACCCGCGGTGGTCTTGCTGCCGGACCAGGCACCAGACGCCGTGCATGACGTCGCGTTTGTCGAATTCCATGTCAGGGTCGCCGAACCCCCACTTGCGACAGTCGTCGGGTTGGCGGTCAGCGTCAGCGTGGGCGCCGCCGCTGGTGCGTCCACGGTGACCATGATCGATCGGGTCGCTGTGCCACCAAGTCCCGTACATGACAACGTAAAGGTGCTCGTGGACGTCAGAGTGCCGGTGGACTGCGAGCCTGACGTCGTCTTGTCGCCGGACCAAGCACCCGAAGCGGTACATGAATCCGCGTTCGTTGAACTCCACGTCAAGGTCGCGGTACCCCCGCTGGGGACGGCCGTCGGACTTGCGCCAAGTAGTACGGTGGGCGCTGGTGGTGGCGGCGTCCCTGACACGACGACGGTCACGGATTGCGTGGCGGTTCCGCCCGAGCCCGAGCATGTCAGGGAGAACGCGCTGCTGGCCGCCAGAGGCCCCGTGCTTTGCAAGCCCGACGTCGGCTTCGCTCCAGACCATGCTCCGGATGCAGAGCACGACGTTGCATTTGTGGAGGTCCACGTCAGCGTCGCCGAACCGCCGGCAGCGACCGATGCCGGTGCGGCAGTTAGCTGAACCGCCGGCGGCGCGGGGGATGGTGCCGGTTCGAAGACGACGTCAACCGTTGCAGACGTGGAATCGCTGCCCTCGCGACCAAAACAGGTCAACGTGAAGGTGCTCGCTTGATATAACGGCCCAGTCGACTCGACGCCTGATGTAGGTTTGGTTCCTGACCAGGCACCAGAAGCGATGCAGGAGTCCGCGTTCGTCGAAGACCACCGGAGGGTGGCAGCCGTTCCCGGTTCGGCGGTCGACGGATCAATACCCAGCGTAATGACCGGTGCCGCCTTTTCGCCGCTACATGCGGCCAAGGTAACCACCGAAACCAGTGCGACGGAGAATGCAAAGCGTCGGGCAAGTGATCGCGTCATAAGCCAGCCCTTGTGAGACGAAGTGCCCATCCTCGGACAGCCGTACGATGCTTGCGCCGCTGGGCCATCGCACACCGTCGATCAAGCGCGGGTGGAGCAATAGTCCATTATCCGGCTACGACGGTGCATGGACGCTCCCGCCATGGCGCTAATCCGCCGGCGCCGATCGCCGACCTCTCGGTCGCGCAACCCCCGGCATTTGCCATGGACATCCGCCCTACGCGGATGGCGACGGGAGCAAGTAGCGTAATACCGACAGCCCAACCCGTGACGTTTAGTATCTCGTCCAACTGCGACCAAGACAGCGGACCCAAACACAATGACTGACCAGCCGAGGATATCGGTCGTCGTACCGTGCTTCAACGCGGCGCCGTATATAGGCGCAACGCTGCGCTCCGTGTTCGCGCAGCCCGGTTTCGAGCTCGACGTGATCGTTGTCGACGACGGATCGACCGACGGCTCGGCCGGCGTTGTGGCGGCGCAGTATCCTGCGGTTACCTTGCTTCGGCAGCCGAACTTGGGTGCGGCGGCCGCGCGCAATGCGGGCATCGCTCACGCGCGCCATGATTGGCTGGCGTTTGCAGACGCCGACGATATCTGGTTGGCGGGCAAGTTGCGCGCGCAGTGGGCCCTGCTGGCATCCGCGCCTGCTGCTCGCATGGTCTACTCTGACCTGCAGCTTTGGTTCAGCACAGAACCTGAACCATCGCCGGATTTCCTCGCCCATATTGAGAAACTCGCAAGGGATCCTTCTCGCTGGCCTGGTCCGTCTGGCTGGATTTATCCGCAACTGCTGTTGTGTTCCGAAGTGGCAACGCCGACCGTCCTGATACACCGCTCCGTGTTGGATGAGGTCGGCACTTTCGACACGAGCCTACCCGCTGGCGAGGATTACGACCTCTGGTTGCGTGCGTCACGGGTGACACCGATCTTGCGCGTCAATGCACCTACGGTGCTGTACCGGATTCATGGATCCAACACCACTGGCCGGGCGCCTGCCCGAAACTACAGGGAACTGGTGATCAGGCGTGCGTTGCAACGGTGGGGTTACCGATCACCCGATGGCTCGGCCGCCAGCGAGTCCGGCGTGCGACGGCACTTGGCCCGCAGCTGGGTCGACTTCGGCACTGCGCATCTGGCTGCGGGCAGCATGCGTGGTGCATTGCGCGGAAGCATCAACGCGCTGGCCGCAGCCCCCACACATCTTGTGGCATGGAAGTTCGGCATGAAGGTATTGCTGCGATCGCTGACAGGGCGATGGAAAGCGCGCGAACTGACTTGAGGCGGGCGGGGTACGGTTCGGCGCAGCGCCGGTGCTAAGCGAGCGGCCAACCTCGCTCCGAGAATATCCGGCGATATTGCAGATCGATTTCACTCCTGAGTTCGGGCAATCTGCTGACGATGGCCTCTTGCACCGCCTCATATTGGGCGAGCAGATTAAGCGCAGCGCCGCACAGCGCGTCGGCTTGGAGTCCCTCGGCAGCGAGCGCAAAGCGGGTCAGTCCGAACAGCTCAAGCAGCCGATCGTTCTTGCGCGCTTGGTAAGAGATGCTCACTACGGGGCGTGCAGTGGCGAGCGAGAGCAGCACGCCATGGAAGCGTGTTGCAATTACTGCGTCGGTCGCCGCGATGCAATCGAGCAGATCATGGACGCCGGTGACTTCGCGTACCGTGACTCCCGCACGCGTTGCCGGACTTAGCTGCGACAGGACGTCGTCAATGGCGATCGTGTCGCTGCGCGTCTGGCTTGGAAACATCACCAGCTTGTAGCCGGACTCTGCCAAGCGCTCGCACGCCGCAGCAAGCGAACCGACGTAGGACCGGTAGTGAAGATCGCTTGCCTCCGGATCGATTCCGGGGTGGCGGTAAGCCATCGGGCTGACGCCAATGACGCTGGGCACCCGTCCGAGCGGCTTTTCCAGCACGCTCAGTCCGAACGCAAGATCCGGTACCTGAGCGGCGGACTTCGAATACCCATAGGAACCCATCAAGGCGATCGTGTCGGGATCGCGAAAGCTGACGTAGTCGGCGGTTTCAAGAATCTGGCGCCATAGCCACCTGCTTGCACGATGCTGAAGTGGCCTGCCCCCCAGGCTGACAACCACAATTGGCACGGACGTAATACGGCACGCCAGTGCCCAGAGAAAAACCGTGAGCGGGTGGCCGGTTGGTCCGCCCCAGTGATCGAAAATCTGGCCGCCGCCAAGCACAACGAATCCGTCTAGCGCACGGGCGACCCGAAGCCGCTGCGGAAGGAAGGTGACCGCGTGCCAGCCGGTCGCGAGCGTCGTGCGCGTTTCGCGCAGCGACTGCCAAAGGCTCGGCAGCGCCCTCTTGAGAGCGGACTTCAGCCGGGACAGGGCTTGGCCTGATCCGAGTCGGTTGGTCAGCACCGCGGTGGCACTCGAGCCGGACAATTGCGGCGCTGTCTGCGGCGACTGTGCGGGGCGTCCCTCATAATCCAACGCGGCCACGACGAAGCTGCGAGTCACCTCGTCGGGTCGTGAGGTCAGTGCGATAACCTCGGTCCTAGGGGCATTGGCGCGCGCCCATCGGAGAAACGCGGCCAGCAGTGCGTCATCGCCAAGATTGGCGTTGCCAAACGTTCCGATCACGGCGATGCGCGCGGTCCCGTGCTGCGGTCCATTCCCCTTCGCTTTGGCGAAAGGCCCGCCTCGCGACGACGCGCCGGGTACAACCTTGCTCGCCAACTCGTGCTGACGCATATGGATCAACTCGGATTCTCTTTTCTTTCGCTGCCGTGTAACAAGCTCGCGAGCCGTTTGAACATGACGGACTCCGCACCCTTTGGGCGGCCTTGCATCCACCACAATGCAACGAGCGCGGTGGTATAGGACAAGACACCGATGCCCACGGACGCAAGCAGTGCGAGTACGCCGCCGTGAACATGCACCCAGCTAGCGTATTGCGTTACCACGAGATACATCCATGCGGACGCGAGGAGCGGACGAATCAGGATCGGCAACAGGCTCGAGACAGGGATCCGCAGCAACCGCAGCGCCGCGGCAAGGCCGACGGGAAACAGCAACGCGTTTACGGCGACCACACCAAGAATGACGCCCCTCAGGCCCCACCAGAGCCCGAATAACGGCAGAACTACCGCGAGCATCGCCGCATGCGCCGCGCTCAGTGCGGTGGCGACCCACGGTCTGTCGAGCGCAAGGAATACCGGATAGGCGTTGGCCAGCAACACTTGCAGCGCGCCGACCAGTGCCAGCACCTGGACAATCTCGGTCGCCGAAACCCAGTGAGGTCCCAGCAAGGCTGGAACGAGTATCGGCGCAATGGCCGAAATGCCGAGCGCGGCCGGCAGCGCCATGACCGCCACCAGACCAAGCACCGCGCAGTACCCGTCGCGCAGCGATTCCGCCTCGCGCGCCATCTGAGTGTACCCTGGCAGCACCGCGCGATTGATTGGAGCCACGAGCTCAGTGGTCGGCAACAGCGCGATCTCGGCGCCGACGCTATAGATGCCGACGGCGGTCGGTCCCGCGACGCGACCGAGCACCAGATCCGCGTACCGCAGGCGAAAGAAGTCCAGAACGTTCTTCAGCAGCAACCACTTGGAGAAGGAAAAGAGCTCGCGCCAACACGCCAGGCTGGGACGCGGACGGTACGCGTGCAGCGCATAGCTCAGCGCGACGCCAGCGAGCGCCCCTGCGGCCATCCCCCCCAACAGCGCGCGGTAGTCGCGGAGCGCGAAGGCAAGGACCACTCCGGTAGCGAAGCCGGCGATCTTTCTGCCGGCGATGAACAGGAAAACCCGCCTGAAAGCGAGTTCCCGCTCCAACGCAAGCATTCCGACGTTCTCGAAGCCGCGAACGAGCGCGATGGCGGCCAATGCGACCATCGTTGACGTCAACCGGGGTTCGTTGAAGAAGCGCGACGCCGGAAGCGCTGCAATTAGAAGACTTGCGGCGATCAGCACCCCCAGCAGCGCATACAGCGTCCATACGGTGTCGAAGTGCTCGCGGCGGGCCGCGCGTTGGCGGATCAGCGCCGCATCCAGCCCGAAGGACGTAAGTGCCTCGAGTAAGGCCAGAATCGATGTCGCCATCGCGATCAGGCCGAAGTCAGCCGGCACGAGCAGGCGGGCCAGGATCAGGGTGGACAGCAGGCCAAGGGTGCGATCCAGCAGGCGCGCGACGATCAGCCACGCCGCGCCCGCTGTCATGCGAACCCCAAGGCTGGTGACGCTATGGTTGCCGGCCTGCTGTGACGGTGAGTCGTATGCAGCCACGAAAAGGAGCGCCGATCTATATCTATGTATGCGGGCGCGGCGACTGAATGTGGATTCAGCGCAGCGCCGCCAGCAGCTCTTGTCGGAGCTGAGCCCGCTGCCACCACGCTAGCCGGGCGACGTAAGCAAGGAGAGATGCCCTCTGTGCCAGCGTCAGTTTGGCCCGGATGATGGCGCGCGCGTTCTCAATGCGATGGCGCCAAGCCCACACTCGCAGTCCCGCCGTGCGCGGGGCGCCGGGCGCGTAGAACGCATGCACATCGTCGTCGGACATCACCCAGGAGTAGGCTCCTGGATGCAGGCGCCGAAAGAACAGGAGCTCAGGTACCTCGACGAAGCGGCCGTAGAGGGCGAGCTCTGCGAGCAGCGTATTGTCAGAACCGGCGAAAGGGCCGAGCAAGCGCGTGCGTTTCAAAATATCCTTGGGGATCAGCCCGTAGACTGCGTGACATTGCGGATCCTGCTGCATCACCGCGCGAAAGCGATCGACGGGCGAGTCGTGTTCCAGGCTCTGAACCGCGTCATACGGCCCTAGAATTTTGCCTTGGGCGTCGATAAAGGCGGCCTTGCCGCAGGCCAGTGCGGCCTTGCGATCGGACTCAAGCGCGTTGAGGCACCTTTCCAGTGCTGTCGGCGCGATCAGATCGTCCGCCGATAGCCAGCGAAAGTACTGCCCGGTTGAAATTTCGAACACGCGGGAAAAATTTGCTGCCGCCCCGACGTTGGTGGCGTTTCTGAAGTAGCGGATACGACCATCGTTCGCTACATAGTCGCGGCAGATCCTTTCGGTTCCGTCGGTGGATCCATTGTCGCAGATCACCAATTCGAAATCGGGAAACGTCTGCGCGAGAACCGACTCGATTGCCTTGCCGACATAACGCTCGCCGTTGTAAACTGGTAAACCGACGCTGATCAAAGGCATGCTTGGATTTCCCTGCAGGAATCCGCGCCGGACAAGAACGGGGCAATCGTCCTCACTGAGCGTCCTCGATTGCGAGCAGACCGGCACCGACCAGTTCGTCGCTGGCAGCACGTAACACGTTGAACCTCAACCCCGACCGCTCCGCAATGTCCAGCAAGGTGTGTTTGCCGTCGGACTGATTCAGGACCCATAGCATTGCAAGCTGGCGATCGGGAATGTCCTGGTGGCCACCGGTGGGCCGGTACAGTCCGCGACGCCCCAGTTGCGGCTCGCCAAATGGACTGAGGTTTCGATAGCGTACGTCGTTTTCCAACAGCTCGACGATGCGCAGGCAGGCAAGCCACGACTCCCCAAGTGACTCGGCGGTTACGAAGTCCGGATTATCCGCCGACGTGTGGTATTCGGGGAACTCGCCATTCGGCGTACGGGTAAGCCGCCCGACTGGCAGTGCGATCCCCGGTGATCCGAACTGACGTTCGTCGTAGCCCCAAGGTGAAAAGTCGATGACTCGGCCGCCCGGGTGCTGGTGTTGCAGGACGTGGATCGCCGCCCGATCGATGTCGGCTTGTCCAAAGCGGCTGCGCTTGTAATTGAGAGGTCCACGGTCGCCGAGCAAGGAAAGGACCAGCCCATGGCGAACCCGGTGCATATGGGCGCGGTGCAACGCCAGCCATGCGATCGAGCCAATCGTGGCCGGGGCCAGCACGAAACGATACGTGTAGCGCGTATCGCGTTTGCTCAGGTAGGCCGCCAGCCTGACTGATACGACGACGCCCGAAAGGTTGTCGTTGGCGAGCGACGGATGGCACGTGTGGGCGAAGATCAAAACCTCGTCAGCCTGCGTGCCGGGATGCAAGTGCTCGGCGATTGACATGGCACCGGGTGCCAGTGTCGACCGGATGACCGCTCGGTAGCGCCCGGGCGCCAGCTGTTCATATTGACGATGAGTCAGGCAAAAGCCCCAGTCGTCCTTGTAGTATGTCGTCCTGTATGGAACCCAATCAGGGCGATCGGGCAGCGAGTGAAGGTGCGGGCGCAGTTCCTCCAGGCTCAGCCAGCGATCGACCGGACGGCTGTAACCGACGACGTGGAGGGTATGCGCTCGAAAGTCGATGACGCGACGCCCGCCTTCGTCCTCGATGTAAGCGTCTTCGATCGTCCATTCGTCTGGCACAGTCCAGTCGAACACTGCGGTTCCACTGGGCACCTCGGTGATCTGCAGCGGTACCTCGTCGTCGAGGCGCTTGAGCGTAGCGCGCAGTCCGGGGCCTGTCAGACTCCGGCAAAAGGGGTAGAGCTCTTTCACCATCGCGTGCATGCGCTGACCTTCGGCTGGGGCATCAGCGACGACATCAGCGTGCAGCCTGAACTCGTTCACGCGACTTCCGTTTAGGTCAAATGACCAGCTTGCGAGCGTAGAACGCTTCGGCAAAGCCGCTAGGCGCCCGACATTCGACGCCCCGCAGCGACATCATCGCGTCGAAAACATCGGGCCGGAACCATGACTTTGAACGTTGCGAGGCAAAGTGCCGCATCAGGTGGGTGACCTTGCGGCGCCGCACCCTTGGCGACAGCGGGACGAATGCGTTCGGTTGCCCGAGATCGCCTTCGTACTTCGGGACCTCGTATTCGAGAATCAGATGATTGCGCCACGTGTTCCAGGTCAGTTCGCCGACAATCCGATGATCCTGGTGGCGGTCTTCGATCCGGTGTGTCAGAACGAGATCTGGCGAAATGGCACGCTTTAAGCCCTCAAAACAGGCCTTGATTTCCGCGAATTGCGACGGGAAGAAACCGTCCGAAAAGTCTCGCAGCAGGATTTCACCAGACTTGGCGGCACGCACGAACACCCGGGCGCTACGGCGTGCTTCGGCGGCCCGCTCACCGCTTGCGCACAGCACGACCCAGGTCAGCGCTGTCGGGCCACGCTGCAGCAGTTCGAACAACAGCCCCGCGCATCCGATCTCGATGTCATCGCTGTGCGCGCCGAGACACAAGACGTGCAAGGGTCTTTGCCCCTGGTGTAACCCGAGCTGAAGCATGTGGCGGTCGTGAGCAGACGACGGGCGTCAGGTCGAGCCTTTGGCGGGCTTGTCCCAAACCATCCACGGGCACTCGCCGCGCGCTTCCATTCGGTCCAGACGGATTTTGTCTTTGAACGTGTCCATGGCCGCCCAGAATCCCGTGTGCTTGTATGCAAACAGACGTCGTTGCTCGATCAGTCGGGAAAACGGCTCGAGCACCAGCTCCTCGCCGTCGCGCATGTGGTCGAAGATCTCCTGTCGGAGAAAAAAGAAGCCCGCGTTGATCCAGTGGTCGGACTGGCCTATGTCTTGGATTTCGGTGACCAGACCGTCGTCTCCGCAGCTGACTGCGTGGAAGCTCTGTGAGGGCCGAACCGCAACCAGACTTGCCAGTGCGCCGCTTGCTTCGGCCTTCGCAAGGTACTGGTCCAGCGGCAGATCGGTGAGACCGTCGGAATAGTTTGCAAGGAACGCTTCGTCGTCCTTAAGTAGATGCCGGACGCGCATGAGCCGCTGGCCGAGATTGGAATGCATGCCGGTGTCGACGAAAGTGATCCGCCAGTCGTCGATCGCCGGCGCAAGTAACTCGACGCGGCGCCCGCCTTCGGACAAAACGAAGTCCGTCGACATTTCGTCCCGATAGTTCAGGAAGTACTCGCGAATCAAGTCTCCACGATATCCCAAACACAGAATGAAGTCCTTGTGGCCGAAGTGCGCGTAATAGCGCATCAGGTGCCAAATGATGGGGCGGTAGCCGACATTGACCAGCGGTTTGGGGATCGTGTCGGAGTGCTCGCGCAGCCGCGTTCCCAAGCCACCGCAAAACAGGACGACTTTCATCTTGAACCGGTTGTCGCTGGTGTCGGCCGCGTCGTCCAGAACAGATCGTCGTCGACCTGCCCGGTGCGCTGCAGGTACTTCAACTGCTTCAGCCGCGTGAACGCGCGAAACTCGTACGTTTCGGGCGCGAACTCGATGCGTTCGAACAGCCGCCGCAGCTCGTCCGCGCCGGCGCGGGCGGTCCAGCGCGGCTTGAATCCGGGCAGTCGGGTCTCGATCTTCTCGAACGAGACGCGGTAGCTGCGGTTGTCGGCGCTCGGCGGGCCGGCGGTCACTGCGCAGCCGGGGAAAGCCTCGGCGACGATCGCCGCGATCTCTCGCACGCGATAGTTTTCGGCGGTGCTGCCGACGTTGAAGATCTGGCCGTTGACTGCCTCTGTCGGCGCTTCCAGCGTGCAGCGGATCGACTCGCAGATGTCCTCGACGTGCACGATTGGCCGCCACGGGCTGCCGTCGCTCACCATCGCGATTTTTTTCTTGGTCCAGGCGAGCGCACACAGGTCGTTGAGCACGATGTCGAAGCGCATGCGCGGCGACGGGCCGTACGCGGTGGCATTGCGCAGGAAAGTGACGCAAAAACCGGCATCGGCCGTCGGCGCGAGATCACGCTCGACCATCACCTTGCACTTGGCATAAGCCGTCTGCGGATTCGTCGGCGAGGTCTCGTCGAGGAACTCGCCGCTGCCCACGCCGTACACGCTGCACGAAGACGCGTAGACGAAGCGCCGCACACCGGCTTCGCGCGCCGCTCGGGCGATGCGCACCGAGCCTTCGTGGTTGATCTTGTAGGTGATCTCGGGGCGGTTCTGGCCGAGAGGGTCGTTGGACAGCTCGGCCAGATGCACGACCGCGTCGAAGCCTTCGAAATCCTTCGGCGTGACGGTTCGCAGGTCCCTGTAGAGCGTGCGCGGCGCCTCGGGCATGGCAAGCGGATCCATGTACAACGTGCCGTCACGGTAGAAGCCCGTGTCCAGCCCGGTGACGGTGTGGCCGGCGGCAGAAAGCAGCGGGGCCAGCCGGGCGCCAATGTAGCCCTCGGTCCCGGTAACCAGGATGTTCATGTCCTTCGTTCTTCCTTCGGTGGACTGCGGTCGGGTTCGCCGGCGCGGCCGGACTCAGAGTACCCGCACTTCGGGGATCGGAACCACGAAACGGCCGCCCCATTCGCCGATGTACGCCGCCTGCTGCGAAATCTCGTCCTTCAGGTTCCACGGCAGGATCAGCACGTAATCGGGGCGCGCTTCGCGAATCGCTTGCGGGGCGAGTATCGGGATGCGCGTGCCCGGCGTGTACTTGCCCTGTTTATACGGGTTGGCGTCGACGGTGAAGTCGAGAAAATCGGTGCGAATCCCGCAGTAGTTCAGCAGCGTGTTGCCCTTTCCCGGCGCGCCGTAGCCGACGATCCTCTTGCCCCGATTCTTGGCGTCGATCAGGAACGTAAGCAGTTTGCGTTTCGTGGCCTTGACCTGGTCGTCGAACCCGCGGTAGCGCTCCACTGTCAGAAAGCCGTCGTCGATCTCCCGCTGGCGCAGTACGGTCACGCGTTCGGTCACCAGGAGCGCGTCGTTTTCGGCGTGGCGTGCGTAGATGCGCAGCGACCCGCCGTGGGTGGGCAGTTCTTCGACGTCGAACAGCGTCAGCCCATGGTGGGCGAAGATGTGCTCGACCGTCACGAACGACAGGTAGCTGAAGTGCTCGTGGTAGATCGTGTCGAACTGGTTTTCCGCGATCAGCCGCTGCAGATGCGGAAACTCCATCGTGATGACACCGTGCGGCGCCAGCAGGATCTTCATCCCGCCGACGAAGTCGTTGATGTCGGGCACGTGAGCCAGCACGTTGTTGCCGAGCAGCAGGTCGGGCCGGCCATGTCCGGCGGCGATCTCCGCCGCCGTCCTGCGGCCGAAGAACTGCACCGTCGTCGGGATGCCCTTGTCCAGCGCCGCCTTAGCGACGTTCGCGGCCGGCTCGATGCCCAGCACCGGCACACCCGCGGCGACGAAGTGCTGCAGCAGGTAGCCGTCGTTGCTGGCGATCTCCATCACCTTCGAGCCCGCGCCGAGCTTGAAGCGCCGGATCATCGTCTCCGCGTAGCGGCGCGCGTGTTCGACCCAACTCGTCGAGTACGAGGAGAAGTAGGCGTACTCGGTGAAGATCTCGTCCGGGGTCACGAATTCCTGAAGCTGCACGAGGAAGCACCGGTCGCACACGTACGCATGCAGCGGATAGAACGGCTCCATCTCGTGCAACTGGTCGGGACGGATGTGCGTCTGGCACAGCGGCGACATGCCCAGATCGACGAAGGTCGTGGCAAGCGGCGCGTTGCAGAAGCGGCAGGAAAAGCTGCGGGCCTTGACCGGTGTGCCCGCGCGCGACTGGGCTGAGTTATCCATTGAACTCCTTAGGGTGCGGGCAGCATGGTCCTCGGGGCGTGACCTCGCTGTCCGGGCAGGCGACGACCGAACGCGGCCCGGAGACCCTTCGATGCTGCCTGGGTGTCGGCCACGACAGGTTGGCCGTGCGAAGACTGGTTCGGCCAGCACGGATCGTGTCCCATAAACAGGCTACCGGAAGGCTGCTCCCTCGTCATCAGCCGCTTATGCGGGGTGCTGCGCGGGCCGATGGGCGGTCAACGCCGGCAGTCGCCTCACTGCCGGGCTGGCGGCGCTGTTCGGCCCCGACGATCAAGCATTACAAATCTTCGCGTCACGACAAACCCCTTTCGCTTGCATCCGTCGCCCTTTGTCATTCCGAGCCACAGGCGAGGAATCTCCGTCGCTCGCAACGCCGGGATCCCTTGCGCTGCTCGGGATGACAGAACCTGTGCCGACGCGGGCGACGCGAACTCGCGGGTCGCGGTGTTACGAGCTTGCGTAAGTCTCAATAAGCCAGCCACCTGTCTTCGGCAAGCCAGCCGTCCAGAGCGCTGGCTCGACCGACCATTCGTCAGGCAGCGGCCGCCGGGCTGCGGTGAAACGGCGCTTCCGTTGCTTTCTACCAAAAACCCGGTAGAGCATCCCAAGCATTTGGGATACATTCATGCGCCATCAAGACGGCGACGGTTCGGATCAGATCAGAAATTCCGCGCGTTTGGCAGGGGAATTTTCGACGTCCTCGGTGCGGCGAATGCCGCTGTGGCGGTTGCGGTCGGGCGGGTAGCGTGTGGCTTCAGTTCACTCGGATCGACCACCTCTTTTCATGCCGCGGTCACGCGGGGACCGGACGATGAGCCGTCGCAGTAGACGAGCGGCCGCGGCGCGAGGCAGGGGGCGCACCGTCCAGCGGTCGGGGCAGGGCATTTGAAGTAAAGCGGGGAACACGCCCGGAGAAAGCATGGTTCGCGTTTTTCGTCACCACATTCCCGTCGGAACCCTCGTTCAGTTGCTCGCGGACGCGGGGATTTTCGCGGGCGCCGTGCTGCTCAGCGTCTACGTGCAGCTCGCACCCTATGGCGCGTCCGCATGGGCCGCGATGGAGGCGGCAGTTGTATACGCGCTGCTGATGCTGGCATTGAACTCCGCTTTCGGGCTGTATCGGCGCGACGAGGCGGTCACCTTCGGCGGCATCGTCGGGCGCCTGCTGCTGGCGCTGGCGATCGGTTCGGCGTTGGCGTATCTGCTCTTTCACCTGATGCCTAGCGGCCAAGCCGCCCGGATGGTCCTCGGCTACACCGTGCTGTACGCCGCCTGCGGGCAGATCCTGCTGCGCCAGGTGATGTTCACCGCGCGCAGCGCCGGCATCGGCGCACGGCGGGTGCTGATCGTCGGCGCTGGACCCGAAGCCAAATCCGTCGAGGAGTCGCTGAAGAAAATCGAGTATCCGCGCTATTCGGTGATCGGTTTTTACCCGGTCGGCAGCGGCCAGACCGCGCCGTCCGGTTCGGCGCGGGTGTTCTCGCGCGACACCGGTTTCCTCGACTTGGTCAGACGCCACCGCGTGCAGGAGATCATCGTGGCGGTGCGCGAGCAGCGCGGCGGGGTGTTGCCGCTGCGGGAGTTGCTGGAGTGTCGCATTACCGGCATTCCGGTGACCGACTTGGCGGGCTTCTACGAGCGCGTCCGCGGCGAGGTACCGATCGACTCGCTCAAAGCGAGCTGGCTCATCTACGGGCAGGGTTTCGCGCAGGATGGATTTCGCACGGTGGTCAAACGCGTATTCGACATCGCCGCTTCGACCGCGCTGCTCGTTCTTGCATCGCCGATCATGCTGCTGGCGGCCATCGCGATCTACCTGGAGAGCGGGCTGCCGATCATCTACCGGCAGGAGCGCGCGGGGCGCGGCGGGCGAACCTTCATGTGCCTGAAGTTCCGCAGCATGCGCACCGACGCGGAGAAGGATGGCGTCGCGCGCTGGGCGGTGGCCGGCGATTCCCGCATCACGCGCGTCGGCCGCATCATTCGCAAGATGCGCATCGACGAATTGCCGCAGTTGATCAACGTTCTGCGCGGCGACATGAGCCTGGTGGGGCCGCGGCCCGAACGGCCGTGCTTCGTGAAGGACCTGACCGAGAAGATCCGCTTCTACGACGTGCGCCACAGTGTCAAGCCCGGTTTGACCGGATGGGCGCAGGTTCGCTACAGCTATGGCGCCTCCGTGGAGGACGCGAGCAAGAAGCTGGAGTACGACCTGTACTACGTCAAGAATCATTCGCTGTTCCTCGACATCCTGATCCTGGTCGAGACGGTTCGGGTCGTGCTGTTTCGAGAAGGCGCTCATTAGCTTCGGTGGTGTCGCGTCGGAACTGGCCTGTCTTGGCAGGCCAATCCGGCCGGCGGCATGAGCTTCGGGCGGGGCAAAATCCCCGTCCGATCCATTAGCACCGGTTTGCATCGCTTTGAATCCGGATTGGTCGACCGACCCCGCCGTGTGGGCCTACGGCTTCGCGGCGTTGGGCTTTGGCGCGTTTTCGATGCACCTCGTGCTCGGGCGGCGCGGCGCGGGCGTGGGCGCGCTGCTG
This sequence comes from uncultured Burkholderiaceae bacterium, assembly GCA_964539745.1. GTDB lineage: Bacteria > Pseudomonadota > Gammaproteobacteria > Burkholderiales > Burkholderiaceae_F > DSNY01. The sequence continues at coordinate 24,611 of CAZIJU010000045.1, forward strand.
CTCGCGGCAGTCGTGCTTCAGGCGCTCTGGGCAGTTGCCTCGGCCCTGTATGCAGCCGCGGCGAACCCGTTTGTCTGGAAGCTTGCCGGCATCTTCGACGGGCTGCGCTATGCGGCGCTGCTGTCCTTTCTGGTTCTCGTTCGCGCGCGGGGCGAAGGCAGCACGGGACCGGCTGGCCCCTCGGCTCGATCGCGTCACGTCCAGGCCGCCGTCTTGTCGATCGCGGTCGTCGCCGTTCATCTTTTCGTCCCGCCGCCGGCCACGGGTGCGATGCAGGGCATCACGCCGGTCCTTGCGTTGCTGATGGGCGCCAGCGTGACCGGGCTGGTGCTGGTCGAGCAAATCTACCGCGGCACGCCGGAACTCGTGCGGTGGAACATTCGCCCGCTGTGCGTGGCGCTGGCCGCCGTGTTCGGCTACGACCTCGTGCTGTACTCGGAAGCGGCATTGTTCCGGGAGGTCGACACGACGCTTTGGGCCGTGCGGGGGTTGGCCCACGCGCTTGTGATTCCCATCCTCGGTCTGGCCGCTGCGCGCAACCGCGACTGGCAGTTCGACGTCGCGCTGTCGCGCGGGATCGTGGCTGGATCCACCGCACTGATCGCTTCGGGCGGCTACCTGATCGCGGTGGCGGCCGTCGGCTACTACGTGCACTACTTCGGCGGAAGCTGGGGCAAGGCGCTCGCCGCCGTCGTGCTGTTCGCCGGGCTGCTCGGACTCGTCGTCGTCACGGTTTCCGGGACCTACCGGGCCAAACTGCGCGTTTTCATCGGCAAACACTTCTTCCCTTACCGGTACGACTATCGCCAGGAGTGGCTGTCGTTCACGCGCACGCTTTCGGACCCCGGCACGCCGGGCTCGATCCAGGAGCGCAGCATCCGTGCGCTTGCCGACCTGGTCGAGAGCACCGGCGGCGCGCTGTGGATGCGCAGCGACGGCGCTTCCGCGTACGTGCAGGTCGCGCGCGTCAATCTGCCCGCGAGCGATCATGCGGAGGCGGCTTCGGACTGGCTGGCTTCGTTTCTCGCAGCCTCCGGCTGGGTCATCGACTTGCACGACCTGCGCACGGATCCGGCCAGATACAAGGCCGAACGGGTGCCGGTATGGCTTGCGCAGATCCGGGGTGCGTGGCTGGTCGTGCCGCTGTTCGACGGCGAGGGGCTGCTCGGCTTCGTCGTGCTGGCCGAGCCGCGCGTGCACTTCGAGATCAACTGGGAGGTGCTCGACCTGCTGAAGACGGCCGGGCGCCACGTAGCCAGCTATCTCGCGCAGGCGCGCGCGACGGAGGCGCTGCTGGAGGCGCGCAAATTCGATGCGTTCAACCGGATGTCGGCTTTCGTCGTGCACGACCTGAAAAATCTGGTCGCGCAGCTTCAACTTCTGTTGAGAAACGCGGAACGCCACCGCGCGAACCCGGACTTCCAGCGCGACATGCTGGCCACCGTCGAACATGCGGTCGGGCGGATGAACCATCTGATGCAGCAGCTACGGTCGGGCGTGGCGCCGGTCGAAAATCCCCATCCCGTCGAGCTCGGTGCGATCGCCGCACGACTACGGCAACGATTCGGCACTGACGGGCGGGGGATCTCGTTCGAGGTCGAGGCCGGCCTGACGGTCCGAGGTCACGAAGATCGGCTGGAACGCGTCGTCGGTCATCTGCTTCAAAACGCCATCGATGCCTCGGGCGATAATCCGCTGATTCGCTTGCGCATCCGTCGCGATGGCCCCGACGTGATCATCGAGGTCGCGGACCGGGGCATCGGCATGACCGCCGAGTTCGTGCGCGAGCGTCTGTTCAAACCGTTCCAGTCGACCAAGCACGCCGGCATGGGCATTGGGGCCTACGAGAGTCAGCAATACGTCGCCAGCGTCGGCGGCCGCATCGAAGTCGAGTCGGCGCCAGGTGTCGGAACCACGGTGCGTGTGCGCCTGCCGGCGATCATCGCTCAGGGTGAGGTCGCGGCCGGGGAGGCGGCGTGAACGACCCGCGCAAACCGCTGCTGATCGTCGAGGACGATCCGGCGCTGCAGACGCAGATGAAATGGGCGTTCGACGCCTACGAGGTCGCCGTGGCATCGGACCGCGAATCCGCGCTAGCGCAGGTGCGGCGGCTCGAGCCCGCGGTGATCACGCTCGATCTGGGTCTGCCTCCGCTGCCCGACGAGCCGACCGAGGGGCTCGCCACACTCCAGCAGATCCTGACGCTGCTGCCGGATGCCAAGGTGATCGTGCTCACGGGCCAGAACGATCGCGCGAACGCGCTTCAGGCGATCGCGCTCGGCGCCTACGACTTCTACGCCAAGCCGTTCGAGCCGGAAATCCTCGGGCTGACGATCGAGCGCGCGTACCGCGTGCACGAGCTGCAGGAGGAGAACCGGCGGCTGC
>CAZIJU010000046.1:0-25678 GCA_964539745.1 uncultured Burkholderiaceae bacterium
TCGACCCAGTGGTTGGTCATCGCTCCGCGACCGAATGTCGGGCCCAGACTGGACACCGTCGGCGCGTGTCAAATGCGTGCTTGGGTATCGAGCGAAACCACCCCCAGGCCGCGCGCGGCCTTGACCCACAGATAACCGGCCTCGTTCGTGATCGCGCTGGACACCAGCACGCCCGTCGTCGGCCAGCGGTTGACGGTGACGCCTTTGTCGTTCTTCTCGACGAAATTGGCGTCGCGGTCCGCCTTCATGTGCTTGGCGATGCGCGTCAGCGCCTCATCCCAGGAAATCCGCTTCCACTCCTTGGCACCGGGCTCGCGGACTTCCGGATGCAACAGCCGGTTCGGCGAATGCACGAAGTCGAGCAGCCCCGCGCCCTTCGGGCACAGCGTGCCGCGGTTGACCGGGTTATCCGGATCGCCTTCGATGTGGATGATCCGGCTCTTGACGTTCTTCGCTTTGTCGCCGAGCGTGTACATGATCACGCCGCAGCTCACCGAGCAGTACGGACACATGCCGCGCGTCTCGGTGGTGCGCGCCAGCTTGAAGGCCCGTACCTCGGCAAGCGCCGCCCCGGGCGACATGCCCAGACCGACGATTGAGGACGAGCCCATTCCCGCAGCGCAGATCCTGAAGAACTGCCTGCGGCTCATGGGTGCATTCATGAAGCCTCCTTCCAGTGGACCAACCTCGCCGATGCCTCGGCGCCCCCGATCGTGCGCCGCGCGTTGGCTGTCGCGGCACCGCTCGCATGCTAGGCGGCGAAATGCATCCCTACAATTCGCAGTGCAACAAATTGGCCTGACCATCGGCCGTGCGCGGGCCGTGACACTGGACCCGACGCGCCTTGCAGCCACAACGAATCGCGTGCGGCGGCTGAGTATCTTCGATTCGGAGCACGGCTTGAGGCGGCCCCGTGTTTACCCTAACCGCATGGGCGTCGTGGACAATGCGACCGTTGCGCCGAACCTCCACGCTGCCCGCAGACCGCGCCCGTGCACCCAGCACTGAAGTCGTACCGGATCGATCGGCCCGGCAAGCTTGCCCTGAAGGATTTCGATCCCGCCGCCAAACCCTTGTCGGCCGGCGACAAGGCCGCAGACGCGAAGCGCATCGCGCAGATCGCCGAGCGGCTCGGCGAGCTGCAGGACAACCTGTACGCACTGCGCAAGGACAAGCTGCTGCTCGTTCTGCAAGGGATGGACACGAGCGGCAAGGACGGCACGATCCGCGCGGTGTTCAGCGCGATCGACCCGCTCGGCGTGCGCGCGGTCAGCTACCGCGCGCCCACACCGTTCGAAAGCGACCGCGACTTCCTGTGGCGGCATCACCGTGACGTGCCGGGCAAGGGCGAGATCGTGATCTTCAACCGCTCGCACTACGAAGCCGTGCTGATCGAGTACGTGCACGGCTGGATCGACGATGCAGAACGCGAGCGCCGCTTCGCGCATATCGTCGACTTCGAGCGCCTGCTCGCCAAGACGGGCACGACGATCGTCAAATGCTTTCTGCACATCAGCAAAGAGGAGCAGCGCAAGCGCCTGCAGGAACGCATCGACGATCCGGCCAAGCACTGGAAGTTCAACCCGCAGGACCTCGAAGAGCGCAAGCTCTGGGGCAAGTACCTGGATGCCTACGAAGCGGCGCTGCGCAAGACGGCCACGCCCCACGCACCGTGGTATGTCGTTCCGGCCGACAGCAAGACCCATCGCAACCTGATGGTGAGCACGATCCTGCTCGATGTGCTGCAGCGGCTCGCGCCCGAGGGTCCGCCGCCGAATCCGCGCTACGCCGGGCTGCGCGTGACCTGACGCGTCGCGCCGCGCTTGAGCGCGGCGAAGAGCCGAAATCGGTCGGCGTGCGGCGCCTTTTCCGGGGTTCCGGACGGCGGCGCCCGCCTAGCCTTCCGTCGAAGAAAACCGCCGCAGTCGGCTGTGCCGCCGGCGTTCGCGCGACCATGGACACCTACACGATCACGATCTCGGCGATGCCCGCGCATACGACGGCGGCGCTGCGGTCGATGCTGCTGCTGCTCGAGCCCGCGCTCGGCGCGCGCTGGCAGGTCGTGGACAAGCCGCCCGCCGACGTCGTGCTGCTGCCCGCGGAAACGCTCGCGCGCCTCAGAGGCGTGGCGGGCGGCCCCGACGAACTGCCGCTGTACCTGGCGCTCGGCAACGACGCCGAGCGCCCGCCGAACGCGTACGCGATGCTCAAACGCCCGATCACTCCGCCGCGCCTGGTCGAGGTGCTGCACGTGGCCGAGGGCTTGATCGAGAAGCTGCGCGCGCCGCAGGACGACATGCTGACCGTGCCGCTGATCGAAAGCCTCGAGGCGCAGGGCAAGGCGCAGCTCGCGCCTGCGACCTTCGACATGCGCGTGCGCACCACCCTGCGCGCGGCCACCTGGCGGCTGCTGCAGGACCCGATCGCCGCCACGCTGATCGACAACCAACGGCGTTCGATCTTCAGTTACCTGCCCGGCGCCGGTTATCACACGCGGCTCACGCTCGCGGAACTTGCCAACCTTTTCCGCGAAAATCCGCCGGCCGTGCTGGTGGAGCTCGCCGGACCGGAACGCGACGCGCTGCGCCAGGCGCGCGACTTCAAGCCGGCGCGCGAACTGGAGTGGACGTTCTGGATCTGCAGCCGTTCGCCGTGGCTGCGACCCGAGCTGTCGCCCGACAAGCGCTACCGGCTGCGGCGCTGGCCCGACTTCGGCCGACTGCCGCACTACCAGGCCGACATCCGCATGGCCTCCGCGCTGATGACGCAAGCGCTGACGCTGCAGCAGCTTCGCGAACGCGCGGGCGCGCTTCCGGAAACGGTGATGAACTTCCTGAACGCGACCCATGCGATCGGCGCGCTCGTCGAGGCCGAAGACGCTTCGGTCGCGGCGGCCAGCCCGCCGCAAGCGGCGCCCGCCGTGCCGACCGGGCTGCGCGGTCTGATCGCCGGCCTGCGACGCAAGTTCGGACTGGCGGCGTCGAAACCGGTGGCGAAGCCGGCGCTGCGGCAAGCCCAAGACGCGGCCTGAAGCCGCGCCGGTACGAAGCGCGATGAACACGTACCGCATCGTGTTCGCCGGGCCGATCGGTGCCGGCAAGACGACCGCGATCGGGGCGCTTTCGGACGTACCGCCGGTGACGACCGAAGTCGCCAGCGACGAAGCGGTCGCCGCCGGCAAGGACACGACGACGGTGGCGTTCGACTACGGACAGGTGCTCCTCGACAGCGGTGACGTCGTGCAGCTGTACGGAACGCCTGGACAGGCGCGCTTCGACTTCATGTGGCCGATCATCGCCGACAACGCGCTCGGCGCGATCATCCTGGCGGACAACTCTCGCGCGGACAGCATCGAACGCACGCTTGAGTACGTGCGCGAGTTTGCGCCGCGCATCGTCGCGGGCAACTGCATCGTCGGCGTCGGCCGCACCGAAACGCACCCGACGCCGACGATCGACGACTACGCGGACGCGCTCGCGGCGGCCGGCTTCGAGCTGCCCGTGATGGCGATCGACGCGCGCTCGCGCGAGCACGCGCTGCTGCTGCTCGACGTGCTGCTCGCGCGCCTGGAGGCGGCGCGTCATGTCGAGTAGACCCAAGTCGCCCGAATCGCGCACGGTGCGCAGCTTCTTCGCCACACGGCTCGCCGAGCTGCGCGCGGCGGTCACTTCGGCGAAGCTGGCCGCGATCGCGTCGGAGGACGGCCTGCTGTCGGCCACCGACAGCGACGCCGACCCGAGCCCGCTCGACCGCCGCGGCGCGGTGCTTGCGTCGCTGGTGGCGGTCGCGCGCACGAGCGCACGCGAAGTCAACGCCGGCGAAGCGGCGTGCGTCCTGATCCTGTGCACAGAAGGCGCCCTGATCGTTCGGCCTTTCGGGACGACGCGGCGCCGCCTGCTGATGCTGCTGCTCGCCGACCCGCGCGAATCGAGCCGGGCGGTCGCCGCCGTACATCGGCTTGCCGTCGACATCGAGACGCGGCTCGCCCCCGCGGCGCCCGCATCCTGACCGCTCAAGGCGCGAGCTGCACGGCCTTCAGCTGCTGGTCGATCGTCATTCCGCGGTCGTCCGCGTAACGCAGTCGCACCGGAAGCCAGCACAAGGCCGGCGCGAGCCATATTTCGAGCCGGTCGTGCCGCTCGTTTCCAACGGCGTCAGGGGGACGCTCCAGCTTCACGGCATCGATGCGTCCGGCGGGCAGGTCGAGTGCCTCCGTCCCGCGCACCTCGAAGCGGTACAGACTCGTGTTGCGTACGCCGGCCACCGGTAGTTCGAGGAACGCCGCACCCGGTCGCTGCTGCAACATCCGGCCGAGTTCGAGCAGCATGCTCAATCGATCCTGCATGCGCGCCCGCGTCTCGGCGGGTTCGGCCGCCGCGCTGAAGCTGACGCGGCGCGCGCGCCAGTCAAAGCGAGTCGACTCCTGCGGGCGTCGCCCGCGCTGCTCCGTGTACTCGATCGGCACGAGTCCGTCCGCGCCGACCAGACCGCGCGAAGTCTGTCGCGCGTGATAAAGGCCCGCCGCGCTCGTCTCGGACACGAGCGCGTACGCGTTGCCGTCGCGCGTGAGCACGAGATCGCTTTGGCCGGTGATCCACAACACCGAGCGCGCGGCCGTCGCTTCGAACGTCAGCCGCAACGGCGGCGGCCACGCGTCGGCCGCACCGCACCGGGTCGTCGCCGCGGCCTCGAGCGGCAACGCCACCAGCGCGCACGCCGCGCACGCGCTAGCGCGCAGCATCCTGCGCCGCCGGCGATCCATCTTCGATCCGCACGAGCACGTTTTCGGTCGTGCGGCCGCGCCGGTCCGTGAAGCGCAACTTCACGGGCAGCCACTGCAACGCCGGCGCGAGCCAGACTTCGATGCGCGAGTCGGCGCCGCCGACACTGCGCGGCCGCTCAAGCTTGCGCGCGGCGAACGCACCGAGCTCGGTGGCGACGACTTCTTCGTCGCCGACCACAAACGCGTAGTCGTCGACGCCGTCCGGCCCGGCGACCGGAAACTCGATCGCCGCACCGGAGCTGAAGCGCTCGGGAAGCCGTTGCGCGAGCGCCATCAATTGAAACTGGAACGACAGCCGGTCCTGGGCGCCCTCGCGCAGCTCGCGCTCGAACGAGCGTGTGCTGAAGGTGACGCGCCGCCGGCTCCAGTCGAAGTTCGCCGCCTCTTCCGAGCGCCGGATGCGCTTTTGCGTGAAGCGCTCGGGCGCGAGGCCAAAACGGCGCAGTTCTCCGGTGGACTTCAGCTCGAGCGCCGTGATGCCCAGCGCGACCGCCGCGAGTCGCGCCTCGTAGCGACCATCGTCGGCGAGCGTCCACGTGACCGACGTCTCGGCGGTCAGCACCTGATACTCCGAACCGGTCGTCAGATAGACGTAGGTTGCGCGCGCGGGCAACCCGCCGGGCAGCACGCCGGTTTCCGCAAGCTCGGCCGCCAGGTCGGTGCCGTCGACGCGCACGGCGGGCAGCGCCGGATCTTCGAAGGCCGCCGGCGCGACCTCCGCAGGCGCCGCCGGCGCTGCGTCCACCGGCGGCGGCGTGGAATCGACCGGTTGCTGCTCGGGCGGCGGCACGGATTCGGCGGGATGCTGTTCGATCGTCGGCGGCGACGGTTTCGATGCCGGCGCGATGTCGGCTGCGGGTGCAGGGGCTCGCCGCGCCGAAACGAGCGGCCGCGGCACGCGACGCACGACGGGCGCAGGCGGCGCTGGCGGTGGCGCGAGCAGCACCGCAGCAACCGTTCGTGCCGGCCGCTCGTTCACCGCGACGACATCGTCGACTGCGCGTTGCATGCCTCCGAGCACCCACCAATGCAGCAGCAGCGAGGCACTGAGGAGCAACAGCGCGCGCCCGGCGTGCGACGGCGGGCGCGCGCTGAGCGCGGCGCCGGCGAAGGGAGCAGGAACAGCGGCCGAGGACATCGTTGCGCTTGAACGCGTGCAGTTGCGCCGACGCCGACCACCGCACCGCGGTTGCGCGCGGATGCGGGATAAGATGACGGCGCAGTGCCAACCTCGACGCAGAATAGCCGAATGAAACCCACCGCCTTGCGCAACGGCCGGCGCGACGCTGCGCCGCGCGTCTGGCGGAGTGCGCATGACGCCAAGGGATTCGCCTTATCGGGAGGCGAGCCGGTGTCCGTTGCTTGCCGGGGGGCTGGCACGCCGGAGGCGCTCGGCGCCGATTCGTGCAACGGCAGCGGGCAGCGGCGGTTCGTCGCTCGCCGCGACGACGCCGGGGTCGCCGGCGCGGACACGATCTTCGACGTTCTCCGGTCGACCGCGCGCGCAGCGAGAACGCGCAACCTGCGCGCCGCTTTGATCGTCGGCTCGGGCACCGTATCGAAACTCGACCGGGGCCGGAGCGACTGCTTCCTTGCAAACAAGCGTAGTCTGCTGGCGATTGCCAGCGGCGCGCCGACCACGCCGCCGATGGCGTACGGCGGCACCGTCGGGGGCGACGTGTCCGACGAGCGCGGCGCGATCCCGCCGACGCACGGACTTTTGACAGGAGAGATCGATGCCCGCCCGTAACGCGAAGTCGTCGCTGCCGTTCGGCAACACGGTCGGCGAAGGTTTCGACCTGATGAAGAAGGTCTGGGGCATGGCCGGACTGCCGGGCATCCCGAGTCCGGGCAACCTGGCGCAGATGGCCACTCGGTTGCCGCAGACGCTGCCGAACATGATCGCGCCGACGCTCGATGTGAACGAGCTCGACAAGCGCATCGCTGATCTGCGCGCGGTCGAACAATGGCTGCAGATCAACACGGCGATGCTGCGCACGACGATCCAGAGCCTCGAGGTGCAGCGTGCGACGATCGCAACGCTCAAACAGGTCAGCGGTGCGGTGCTGTCGCCAATGATCAGTAAGTCCGAGACGACCGCGTCCGCGCTCGCGCCTGCGCCGGCGTCGGCCTCTCCGCCGCCTGCGCCGGCCCGGCGTGCGGCGAAGCGCGGACGCCGCGCGCCGCCGCCGCCGCACGCGCCGAAGGCGAGCGAGGCGCCGCTGAATCCGGCGGCCTGGTGGAACACACTGCAGGACCAGTTCACGAAGATCGCCGCCGCCGCGACAGCCGGCGCCGAAAGCGGCGCCGCCGCCGCGAAGGCGCCGCCGAGCCGCAAGCGGCGCGCGCCGCCGCAGACGTCCTGAAGCACGATGCGCTTCCGTCACGCTCACGCCGCGCACCCCGACTGGTCGGTGGCGGTCGACGAGTGCCTGCTGCATCTGCAGGCGTTCAACGGCGACGAGCGTTACGCGCGCAACGCGAACCTGGGATTCCTGTACCTGACCGACGCGCTGGCGCCGCACGCCGACGCGATCCTGACGACGCTGAAGGCGCGCACCGGCATCCCGAACTGGGTCGGCTCGGTCGGCGCCGGCATCTGCGCAACCGGCGTCGAGTACACCGACGAGCCCGCGCTGGCGGTGATGCTCGCGAGCTTCGCGCCCGGCAGCTTCAACGTGTTTTCGGGCACGCAGCGGCCGCCCGCGCTCGGGCTGAAGACGGGCAGCGGCGCGCCGACCGCGTACACCGCGCTGGTGCACGCCGACCCGAACACGCCCGATCTGCCCGAGCTGATCGTCGACATGGCCAACAAGGTCGAAAGCGGCTACCTGTTCGGTGGTGTGTCGAGCGCGCGCGGCCGCACGCTGCAGATCGCCGACCGGGTGCTGGCCGGCGGTCTTTCCGGCGTCGTGTTCACCGGCGACGTGCGGCTCGTGTCGCGCGTCTCTCAGGGCTGCCATCCATTTTCCGCGAAGCGCACCGTCACGCGCGCGGACCACAACCTGATCTTCGAGCTCGACGGCGAACGCGCCTTCGAGCTGCTGCTGGAAGACGCCGGCATTCGCAGTCGCGTGCTCACGGGCGGCCCGCGCGAGGCGCGCGCGGCGCTGGCCACGCTCGCGCGGCGGGGCCTGTTCGTCGGCATCGAGCCGCCCGCCGGACCCGGTTATCGGGAGCGAACCCCGGCGGCGGACTACGTGGTCCGCCACATCGTCGCGCTCGACCCGAACAGGGGGTCGGTCGCGATCGCCGGGGCGATCGAGGACGGAGCGACGGTGAGCTTCTGCACGCGCGACGAGACGGCCGCGCGCAAGGACTTGATCCGCATCTGCTCGGAGATCCGCGATCACTTGCATGAAAGCGCCGAGTCCGGCGGCGCACCGGCCGAGCCGAGCGGCGCGATCTATGTCTCGTGCCTCGGCCGCGGCTCGCACATGTTCGGCGAACAGCACGAGGAACTGCGGCTGATCCGGCGCCAGCTCGGCGACGTGCCGCTGGTCGGCTTCTACGCGAACGGCGAGATCGGCGGCCGCAATCTGTACGGCTTCACCGGCGTGCTGACGGTGTTCTACTGACCGCCCGCGCGCAGCGCCGCTCGCGCGGGCGGCCGGTGCCGCGCGCTCCGGTCATGCGCCGTGATACAGCGTGCGGATGAACTCCTTGTACGCCTCCATCGTCAGGTTGCCGTCCTTGACCATGCCCGGCTTGCCGGCCATGCCCTTCATCGCGGCGTCGTAGGCCTTGCTCATCGCGTCGAGGAACTCCTTCTTCGAGACCATCCGGTCCTTGTTCGCGTCGCTCATCTTCTCGAGCATCAGCCAGTCCCACAGGCTTTCGCCCGCTTCGCCTTTGGCGGCAAGCGCCGGATTCGCGGCCGCCAGGGCGATCGCGCCGGCGACGAGCAGTTTGCGCATCATCTTGATCTCCTCGTTCGTGTGATGGCCGCCGTCCGACGGGACGGCGGACGCACGCAGCGCGTGCGGGTGCTTGGTCGCCGCCGCGCGCGGCGGCTTACCCGCATGCCGCGAACGCGGCAACGCGGCGCGGCGCATGTAAGAAGCGCCCACGCGAGTCCGACGGCGGCCGTCGGACCTCAGGACATCGTGTAGTTCAGCGCGAGCCGGCCGCCGTCCGGATACACGGTCGAGCCGGTCAGATAGGACGCGTCGTCGCTGGCGAGGAACACGGCGATGCGCGCGACCTCCTCGGGTTCGCCGAGACGCCCGAGCGGCGTGCGCGACAGGATGCGCGTGCGCGCCGCTTCGTTGGCGAGCACCGCCGTCTTCAGCAGTTCGGTGGCGATCGATCCCGGCCCGATGCCCATCACGCGGATGCCTTTTGGCGCAAGCGCGATCGCCATCACCTTGGTCAACTGGTTCACGCCGCCCTTGCTGACCGTGTACGGGACCTGGTTGGCGATCGCGACGACGGCGTTGGCGCTCGACATGTTGATCACGACGCCGCGTTCGCTGCCGGCCGGCGCGCCGGCGCGCGGCGTCTGCTGCGCCATCTTCCTCGCTGCGGCCTGCCCGCACAGAAACGCCCCCTTCAGATTGACGCGCAGCACGCGATCGAAGTCCTCCTCGGCGAGGTCGAGGAAGTCGGCCGTGTGCACGATGCCCGCGTTGTTGACGAGCACGTCGAGCCGGCCGTAGTGATCGACCGCGAACTTGACGAGCCGTTCGGCGTCGGCGCGTTCGCCGACATCGGCGCGGCAGAACAGCGCCGTTCTGCCGGCAGCGGCGATCTCTTTGACGAGTGCGCTGCCGCCGACCTCGTTGACGTCGGAGACGACGAGCCTGGCGCCTTCGGCGGCAAAGGCTTTCGCGCAGGCCGCGCCGATGCCCTGCGCGGCGCCGGTGACGATGGCGATTCGATCGAGCAGTTTCATCGCGGGATCCGGACAGACACGGTGCGCGGATTGTCCGCCATTTCGCGGCGCCGTTTCAGGCGGCGCGCCGTGCGCGGCTGCGCGCCGGCCAAGCGCGGCGGGTCTTCGGTCGCAACGCCGATGACTCTGCCGGGCCGATGGCCTGGGTCGGTCAGCCGTCTGCACAGACGCAGCGAGTCGATCTGGTCGGCGAGGCGTTGGCCGCGACCGTCACGGCCGGGCTGCGGAAATCCGTTGCGCCGCTGCCAAACGCGCCGCGCGTCCTGCGTCCGGCCGCAGTCGCGCTCGACTGCGGCGATCGACCACGCGCTCGCCGAAGTCTCCGACCGATGACTCAAGCAACGAGCCATCGGGTGACCCTTGTGCGCGATTCCATGTCCCGATCAGGATTGGGGTCGAAAGTGTCACTGTCCACCACAAAGGTACCCACGACACCCCCCGAGGCTGGCTTACCATAGGCAGGCGCCGCTCGTCGCCAAGACCATCGTGAAGCTCCAACTCATCGTTCCAACCCGCGCGCTGCACCGTGCGTGTCGGCATGTCGCGTCGCTGCTGCTGGCCGCCGCCGCGTTGGCGCCGGCGGCCACGATCGCACAGCCCGCGCAGGCGTGTCCGCCGCTGCTCGCGCACACGGCGTTGCGGCTGCAGGATGAGGCGCCGCAGAATCTGTGCCAGTACGCGGGGCGCGTGTTGCTGGTCGTCAACACGGCGAGCTATTGCGGCTATACGCCACAGTACGAGGGCCTCGAAGCGCTGCATGCGTGGTACGCGACGAGCGGCCTCGTCGTGCTCGGCTTTCCTTCGAACGACTTCAACCAGGAGCCCGCGAACAACCGGTCGATTGCCGAGTTCTGCTTCAACACCTACGGCGTCAAGTTCCCGATGTTTGCGAAGACGTCCGTGGTCGGGCAGACTGCGCACCCGTTTTTCGCGGCGCTGGCGCGCGCGAGCGGGCAGGCGCCGAAGTGGAACTTCCACAAGTATCTGGTCGACCGCGACGGCCGCGTCGTCGCGGATTTTCCGAGCGCGGTCACGCCGCTCGACCGCCGGCTGACGGAGCGGATCGAGCAGCTTCTCGCCAGCCGATCCGCAGCGGGGCGCTGAATGCACCCGCGGCGCGTGTGGTTGAGATTCGCTGCCCGCGCCGGCACCTGCGTGCGACCGCGCACACCCGCGAATCAAGCACGGCACGCCGGCAGGCGGCGCATTTGGGCGACAATTCGGACTCCGTGATGAACGCTCCAGACAGGATGTTTCTCCCCGACGTGCAGGCCGGCGCCGACGGCCGCAACCTTGCGATCCAGCGCGTCGGCGTGCGCTCGATGACGCACCCCGTGACGGTGGCCACGCCGCGTGGCGCGCAGCCATCGGTCGCGACGGTCGACATGTACGTCGGACTGCCCGCGGAGAAAAAGGGCACGCACATGTCGCGCTTCGTCGAAGTGCTGCAGCAGCATCACGAGCCGCTGTCGGCCGCGTCGATGGCGCGGCTGATGGAATCGATGCTCGAGCGGCTCGAAGCCGATCGCGGTTATATCGAGATCCGCTTCCCGTACTTCGTCACGAAGTCCGCACCGGTATCCGGCGTACGCAGCCTGATGGACTACCAGGTCACGCTGCGCGCGGAGCAGGACGCCAACGGCCTGAGACTTACGCAAACCGTCGTCGTTCCGGTCACCAGCCTGTGTCCGTGCAGCAAGAAGGTCGCCGATTACGGTGCGCACAACCAGCGCTCGCACGTGACCATCGGCGCCGAAATCAACGGCGAGCTCGGCATCGAGGAGCAGATCCGCATCGCCGAATGCGCCGGTTCGTCCGAGATGTGGACGCTGCTGAAGCGACCCGACGAGAAGTTCGTGACCGAGCAGGCCTACGACAACCCGAAGTTCGTCGAAGACATCGTGCGCGACGTCGCGATGGCGCTCGACGCCGACAAACGCGTGCTCGCGTACGCGGTCTCGGCAGAGAACTTCGAATCGATCCACAACCACTCCGCGTACGCACTGATCGAGAGGGACAAGCGCAGGGCATGAAGTCGATACGCGGTTCGCCGCGCTCGCGCGCACGGCGGTACGGAGACCCGATGGGACGATGTCCGTCCCGCGTGCGAGTCGATCGAAACGACGAAAGAGGAACACCCGGCGCGTCGTCGCCGGTGAATATCGGACCGACACGACCCGCGCAACGCACGCGGGCCGTCTTGTAGAGCCGCTCCCGGGAAGGAGCCGCAGCGACCTGAATTTCCGGCGGCCCGGGCCGGCCGTCTTCCGCGGGAGGTTGCGAGCCCCGCCACCGCCAGGCTCGGGATCGACACGACCTATGAGAATCGCCGTCATCGGCGCCGGCATCGCCGGCCTGGGCTGCGCGTACGCGCTGCAGCGAACGCTGCGGGCGAAGGCCCGCATCACCCTGTACGAGGCGTCCGCCCGCCTGGGCGGACATGCCAACACCGTCGACGTCGCGCTCGACGGCACGACGCATCCGGTCGACACCGGATTCCTCGTATTCAATGAGCGAACGTATCCGAACCTGGTGCGGCTGTTCCGCGAACTGCGCGTGCCCACCGCCGCGAGCGACATGTCGTTCGCGGTCAGCCTGCCGCTGTCCGGCGGCCGCCGGCTCGAATGGGCGGGAGCGAACCTCGACACGGTCTTCGCGCAACGGCGCAACCTGCTGTCGCCGGCGTTCTGGCGCATGCTGCGCGACATCCTGCGCTTCAACCGCCAGGGCGCGCGCGTAGCGGAAGGCCGCGAGGATGACGGCGGGCTCGCGCTCGGCGAGTTCCTCGACCGCAACGGCTACAGTGAGGCGTTTCGTCGCTGGTACCTGCTGCCGATGGCCGCGGCGATCTGGTCATGTCCGACGACGACGATGCTCGCGTATCCCTTCGCGACCTTCGTCCGCTTCTGCCACAACCACGGATTGCTGCAGATCGAGGGGCGCCCGCAGTGGTACACGGTCGCGGGCGGCGCGCGCTGTTACGTGCAACGCATCGCCGAAACGCTGGACGACGTGCGATGCGGTGCCGCGGTCCGCGCGGTCGTACGCGATGCGGCGAATCGTTCCGTCTTCGTCGACAGCGCGGCCGGCCGCGAGCGCTTCGACCAGGTCGTGCTCGCCTGCCACAGCGACCAATCGCTGCGCCTGCTCGCCGATGCCGATCGCGAGGAACGCGCGGTGCTGTCGGACGTGCGCTACCAGCCGAACCGTGCGGTGCTGCATACCGATGCGCGGCTGATGCCGGTCGCACGCAAGGCGTGGTCGGCGTGGAACTACCTGAGCGACGGCACCGATGCGCCGCGCGTCTCGGTCACCTACTTGCTCAACCGACTGCAACCGCTGCCGTTTCGTACGGCGCTGTTCGTCAGCCTCAATCCGGTCGTCGAGCCGGCGCGCGAGCGCGTGCTCGGCGAGTTCGACTACGCGCACCCGATCTTCGACGGCCGCGCGATTGCCGCGCAACGCCACCTCGACGCGGTGCAGGGCCGCCGCGGCGTGTGGTTCGCCGGGGCGTGGACAGGCCACGGCTTCCACGAGGACGGTCTGAAATCGGGTCTGGCGGTGGCCGCCGCGCTGGCGGCCATTGCCGAAGGCCGCGACGCGGCGCGCCGCGCGGCCTGATCCGGCGCACCGGCGCTCAGCGCCCGCGCGCCTCGAGCCCGCCGAAACAGGTCGCGAGGATGATGTCGACGATCTGCTCGTCGGT
This sequence comes from uncultured Burkholderiaceae bacterium, assembly GCA_964539745.1. Classification (GTDB taxonomy): domain Bacteria; phylum Pseudomonadota; class Gammaproteobacteria; order Burkholderiales; family Burkholderiaceae_F; genus DSNY01. The sequence continues at coordinate 13,384 of CAZIJU010000046.1, forward strand.
GTAATTGCCGGCGAGCTTCAGGTAGTCGGCCACCGGATCACAGGCACGCGCATACAGCGTGTACAGCACCGCCTCGGCAGGCAGATTCGGATCGAGCGATCCGTCGGACTGCGCGGCCTCGATCCATGCGCCGAGCCGGTCGCTGACCTCCATCAGCCGGTCCATGTACGGCCGGTGCCTGACCAGCGCCTCGCGCAGCGTCGAGCGCGTCGACGGCAGCAGCGGCATCTGTCCCTGCAGGTGTTGCGCGAGCGCCCAGCGCACGACCGCGCGCAGCTTGTCGAGCGGCCGCGCCGACGCCGGCTGCAGCGCGATCACCTCGAGCGTGCGCTCGAGCAGCCGCGTCAGCGCCGCGGCGGCGAGCGCCTCTTTCGAGTCGAACATCTTGTACAGGCTTGCCTTCGCGATGCCCACGAAGGCCGCGACGGCGTCGACCGTCATCAGGTCGTACCCGCGTTCCGCAAGCAGCGTGTTGACCGCCTGCAGGATCGCGTCCTCCTTCAGCTTCGCCTGCTGCTCTCTGAGGGTCGGGCGGGAAACGGTGACTGGTCGGTCTCTCATTGGTCAAGCGAGTCTACATCATCGGGCAAGGCGGCGCTTTCGCACGCGAGGGCGTCCGATCGATTCGAGCCAGGCGCGGATGGATACCGCTTGGTCTATCTCTGAACTCTGTGGTATCGTTCGTGAACTTATTCGTACATGACGGCGGCCTCGCGCCCGCCCCCGCGCAGTGAGAATCGACCCACCGCTCCCGAGCATCGGCTTCGGCACCGTGCGTCACGCACGCTCGCGACCGGCGGCGCATGCGTTCGACCACCGCGCCTTCTTTCTCCGATTGCCGTTGCGTGCGCTGGCGGCGCAGCCGTGGCCCTACCGGCTGCTGGCGCGCAACGGGCGCGCGCCGTTCGCGCTGAACGACTCGGATCATGGCGACGGCCGGCCGCTGCTGGCCTGGGTCGACGACCTGCTGCACGGCGCCGGCATCGACGACGCCGACGGCGAAGTCTGGCTGCACACCTTCCCGCGGATGGCCGGCTACGCGTTCAATCCGGTGAGCTTCTGGTTCTGCGAGCGCCGCGATGGCCGCCTGCGCGCGATCGTCTGCGAGGTCAACAACACGTTTGGCGAACGCCATGCGTACCTGCTGGCGCATGACGACGGCGCAGCGATCGGCTGGGGCCAGACGCTGCGCGCACGCAAGGTCTTTTACGTCTCGCCGTTTTGCCGCACGGAAGGTGAATACCGCTTCAGGTTCCTTGTGTCAGAAGGTATGGCCCCGCGTTTCGTCGCGCGCATCGACTACTACGACGGGGCCGACGCCGGTGCGCTGTTGCAAACCTCGATCGCCGGCCGCTTGCGGCCGCTGACCGACGCCCGGCTCGCCGCGACTTTTTTCGCATACCCGCTTTTCACGCTCGGCGTCATTGTGCGGATCCACTGGCACGCGCTTCGCCTCTGGACCAAGCGCGTGCCGCTGACCCCGAAACCCGCTCCGCCACTTCGAAGCCCGACCCGCTGAACGCTGCCGGCCCGTATGTCCATGAATGAACTGACCTTCGACTCCCGCCCGATCGGCCTCGACACATCGCGTTTCCCGCTGCGAGCGCGCTGGGCGCTGCGGCTGCTCGCGCGCATCGAACACGGCACGCTCGACGTGCACTTCCCGGACGGACAGCACGCGTCGTTCGGTTCGGGCAGCCCGCATGCCGCCATCCGGCTCGCCAACTGGAACGTGTTCGGTGCCGTGCTGGACAGCGGCGATATCGGCTTCGCCGAGCGCTACATCGCCGGCGACTGGACCAGCCCCGCTCTGGTGGATCTGATCGCGCTGTTCGCCCGCAATCGCGCCTCGGTCGAAGGATTCGTCTACGGATCGTTCTGGGGCCGCCTCGCGTACCGGCTGCGCCACCTGCGCAACCGCAATACCCGGGCCAATGCGCGCAGGAACATCCATGCGCATTACGACCTCGGCAACGACTTCTATGCGCTGTGGCTCGACCCGTCGATGACGTACAGCAGCGCGCTGTTCGCGCCGGGCGCAAGCGACGGTGCGGCCGCGCACGCGCCGGCGTCGGACGCCGAGCTGCAGGCCGCGCAGAATGCCAAGTACGCGCGTGTGCTCGACGAACTCGCGCTCGCGCGCGGCGCGCGCGTGCTCGAAATCGGCTGCGGCTGGGGCGGATTCGCGGAGACCGCGGCGCGCGCGGGCGTGCTCGTCACCGGACTGACGCTGTCGCCAGCGCAGCTCGCGTACGCGCGCGAGCGGCTGAAGCGGCAGACACTGACGGCCGACCTGCGACTGCAGGATTATCGCGACGAGCACGGCGCGTACGACGGCATCGCCAGCATCGAGATGTTCGAGGCGGTCGGCGAGCGGTACTGGCCGTCGTACTTCGCGACGCTGCGCCGCTGCCTGAAACCCGGCGCGCGCGCCTGCGTGCAGACGATCGTCATCGCCGATCATCTGTTCGACCGCTACCGCGCCGGCACGGACTTCATCCAGCAGTACGTCTTCCCGGGCGGCATGCTGCCGAGCGCGCAGGCGTTCCGCGCGCAGGCGCGCAATGCCGGACTCAGGGTCGTGACCGAACTCGCGTTCGGCCGCGACTACACGCGCACGCTCGCCACCTGGCGCGCGCGTTTCACGCATCGGCTCGACGCGGTGCGTGCGCTCGGCTTCGACGATCGCTTCATCCGACTGTGGGAGTTCTACCTCTCCTACTGCGAAGCCGCCTTTGCGGAGGGCAGCACCGATGTCATCCAGTACACGCTCGAGAAGGCCTGACCGTCGCCGCGCGCTTGCCGCGACGCTGCTCGCCGCTGCCCTCGGCGCCGAGCCCGCCGTCGCGCAGACCGCTGGTGCGGCCGCTTCCGCCGACGCGCCCGCCTACGTCGCGCGTTACCTCGGCGATGGCCGCTTGGCCGGCGAGGGCCGGCTCACCTGGTTCGGCTTTCACGTGTACGACGCGCGCCTGTACGCGTCGCCGCGATTCGACGTCGCCGATCCGTTCGCGCAACCGTTCGTGCTCGAGCTGACCTACGCCAGAAAGCTCGACGGCAAGGCGATCGCCGAATCGAGCCGCGACGAGATCCGGCGACTCGGTTTCGGCGACGAAGCGCGGCAGCGGCGCTGGCTGGCGCACATGGAGAAACTCTTCCCCAACGTCGACAAAGGCAGCCGCATCGCCGGCGTCTACCAGCCCGGCGGCGCGGTGCGCTTCTACGTCGATGGCACGTTCGTCGGCAGCGTCGGCGAGCCCGACTTCGGGCGCGCGTTCTTCTCGATCTGGCTCGATCCCCGCACGCGGGCGCCGCGTCTGCGCGAGAGCCTGCTCGGGCGCTCCGGCCCATCGGCCGGACTGGCGACACGGTGAGCGCGGTGCGACCGCCGGCGCGATCAACGCTGCGCGCACGCTGACTGCACGCAACGACGTCATGGCCGCCACTGCGATCGGCACCACGCCGCCACCGCGCCTGGTGACCGCGCGCGGCCTGGCCGCATACGCGCTGCTCGGCCTGCCGCTGACGATGACCGCGCTGCCGATCAACATCCTGCTGCCCGAGTTCTACGCGGCGAACACCGGCCTGGCGCTGGCGGTGATCGGACTCGTGCTGCTCGCCACACGGCTGGTCGACGCCGTCGCCGACCCGCTGCTCGGCAGTTGGGTCGACGCGCAGAAAGGCCGCGGCGCGTATCTGCGGCCAATCCTGATCGCTGCGCCGGTGCTGGCGCTGGGATTCGTTCTGCTGTTCAACCCGCCCAGGCTCGGCGGCGACGCGGCCGCGCTGTGGCTGTTCGCATCGCTCGCGGCCGCGTACCTCGGCTATTCGCTTGCGACGGTCGCCTATCAGGCCTGGGGCTCGGAACTCGCGCACGACGACGCCGGGCGCACGCGCATCACCGGCGCGCGCGAAGGCGCGGGACTGATCGGCGTGCTGATCGGCGGCGCGGCGCCGATGGCGATCGGCATGGGCGCGCTGACCTGGGTCTTTCTCGCAGCCCTGCTGGTCGCGCTGGCGGTTCTCGCGCGCGGCGCGCCCACACCGCCGCGGCCGCCCCGCGCGCCGTCCGCGGTCAACCCGTTTTCCAGCTTCCTCGCGCCGCTCGCGACGAGCCGGTTGCGCTGGCTGCTGGCGGTGTTTGCGCTGAACGCGATCGCGCCGTCGATCACCGCGACCGTCTTCCAGTTCTTCGTCGCGGATCGGCTCGGACTGACGAACTATACGGGCCTGTTCCTCGCGCTGTACTTCGTCGCGGGCGCGGCCAGCATGCCGCTGTGGATCCGGCTCGCGAAGCGGCTGCCGCTGCACGTCGTCTGGCTGGGCGGCATGGTGGCCGCCGTGGCGGCTTTCGTTTGGGCCTACACGCTGAACGAGGGGCAACTGGCGGCCTTCGCGTTGATCTGCGCGCTGTCCGGCGCGGCCTTCGGCGCGGACCTTGCGGTGCCGCCGGCGCTGCTGGCGCGCGTGATCGACGCCAACGGACACGCCGGCCGGCACGAAGGCGCGTACTTCGGGCTATGGAACTTCGTCAACAAGCTGACGCTTGCGCTGGCCGGCGGCATCGCGCTGCCGCTGCTGGAGGTGCTCGGCTACGCGCGCGGCGGCTCCGATGCCGCTGCGCTCGGCGCGCTCGCTTTCGTCTATGCGGTCGTCCCCTGCCTGCTCAAGCTCGTGGCCGCCGGGCTGCTGTTCGTCGCCTGGCGGCAGCAACGTTTCTGAGGATCCGAATGCACACCCGCTCGCTGTTTCATCTGCTGACCGCATCGTTCCTTGCCGCAGCGCTGGCCGGCTGCGCCACCACCGATCCGCAGCGCTATGCCAGGGAGAAGCCGGCGCTCGATCTGCGCCAGTACTTCAACGGAACGATCGAGGGCCACGGCATGGTGCTCGATCGCTCCGGCAACGTGACGCGCCGCTTCGTAGTGGCGATCAAGGCCGGCTGGCAGGGCGATACCGGCACGCTCGACGAAGATTTCCTCTGGTCCGACGGCGAAAGGCAACGGCGCGTGTGGACGCTGAAGCCCGGCGCCGCAGCCGGCCGATGGATCGGCACCGCCGCGGACGTGATCGGCCAGGCCGACGGCGTGGTCGCCGGCAATGCGCTGAACTGGTCGTACACGCTCGCCTACAAGACGGCCGAGGGCAAGACGTACGACATTGCGTTCGACGACTGGATGTTCCTGATCGATGAGCGCGTGATGCTGAACCGTGCGGTCATGCGCGTCTGGGGATTCCGGATCGGCGAGGTGCTGATCTCGTTCACGCGCAAGTGAGGGACGACGTGACCACCGCTGTGGAACGCAGCGCCGCCGCGCGGCCGCGCGAGGTCGCGCCGCCGAGCTTGTTCGGTCCGCTGAATCCGGCATTTTCCAGCTACCGCGACCGGCGCGTGTGGGTGATCGGCGCAAGCTTCGGTATCGGCGCAGCCATCGCGCGCGAGCTGATCAGCCGCGGGGCGCGGGTGGCGCTGTCGGCGCGCAATCGCGCGCCGCTGGAAGCGATGGCCGCCAGCAGCGCACAGGCGCTGGCGGTGCCGCTGGACATCACCGACCATGCCAGCCTGCACAAGGCGGCCGAGCGCATCGGCCGGCACTGGGGCGGCGTCGATCTCGTGCTGATCGTCGCTGGCACCCATACTGAGATGCGGGCGCAGGACTTTGATCTCGAGTCGGCGCGCAAGCTGCTCGAGGTCAACCTGCACGGCGTGCTCAACTGCGTCGATGTGGCGCTGCCGCTGATCCGGCGCGCCGGCCCCGGCGCGGGAATCGCGATGTTCGCCTCCGTGGCCGGCTACGTCGGGCTGCCCAGGGCGCTGATCTACGGCGCAAGCAAGGCCGCGCTGATCAACTTTGCCGAGTCGCTCTACGGCGACCTGCGGCCCGAGGGCTACGGCGTGTACCTGGTCTGCCCGGGCTTCGTCGATACGCCGCTGACGCGGAAAAACGACTTCAAGATGCCGGCGCTGCTGCCCGCCAGCGAGGCGGCGCGCATCACGCTCGACGAGATCGCCGCCGGCCGCTTCGAAAGCCACTACCCGAAGCGGTTCACGCTCGGACTGAAGCTGCTGCGGATCCTGCCGTACCGGCTGCAGCTGTGGGCGGTGCGCCGGATCACCGGGCGGTAGACACGGTCATGCATGAAGACACGCGCCTGGCGCAGTTGCGCCACTTCTTCGAGACGATCAGCCCCGCGAGTGTCGGCACGATCGGCACCGTCTATGCGCCGGATGCCTACTTCAAGGATCCGTTCAACGAGGTTCGCGGCGCGCCGGCCATCGAGAAGATCTTCAGCCGCATGTTCGCGCAGGTCGTCGACCCCCGGTTCGTGATTCACGATGCGGTCATGCAGGGCGAGCAGGGTTTCGTCACATGGGACTTCCACTTCCGCATGCGGCGCTGGCGCCGCGGCCCACAGACGATTCGCGGCGCGACGCACTTGCGCTTCGCGCCCGACGGCCGCATCGTCTATCACCGCGACTATTGGGACGCGGCCGAGGAGCTGTATGAGAAACTTCCCGCTGTCGGCGTGCTGCTACGCCTGCTCAGGCGGCAGGCGGCCCACTGATGGAGGTGCGCGACCATGACGATGCTCTATCCGGAACTGTTCAAGTCCCTCGAAGCGGTCCGCTGGAACCTCGAAAAGGACATCCCGTGGGACAAGTTCGACGCGTCCAGGCTCAGCGACGAGCAGGCGCACACGGTCAAGATGAACGCGATCACCGAGTGGTCCGCGCTGCCGGCCACCGAGATGTTCCTGCGCGACAACCGGCACGACTCGGACTTTTCGGCATTCATGTCGGTCTGGTTCTTCGAGGAGCAGAAGCACGCGCTGGTGCTGATGGAGTACCTGCGCCGCTTCCGGCCGGAGCTCGCGCCCACCGAGCAGGAGCTGCACGAAGTGCGGTTCGAGTTCGACCCCGCGCCCGCGCTCGAGACGCTGACGCTGCACTTCTGCGGCGAGATCCGACTGAACCACTGGTACCGGCGCGCCGCCGAGTGGCATACCGAGCCGGTGATCAAGCACATCTACCGGACGCTGGCGCAGGACGAGGCGCGCCACGGCGGCGCTTACCTGCGGTACATGAAGAAGTACCTCGCCGAGTTCGGCGACAGCGCCCGCGCCGCGTTCTCGAAGATCGCCGTACTAATGGCCTCGGCCCGGCGCACCGCGAAGGCGCTGCATCCGACCAACCTGCACGTCAGCCGAGCGCACTATCCGCGCGATACCGTGCAGTCGCGCCTACCCGATCCCACCTGGCTTGAACGCTGGCTCGACGAGCAGATCCAGTTCGACGATGTCTGGGAGTCGAAGGTCGTCGAGCGCATCCTGCACAACATGAGCCTGCTGTTCGAACGCACCTTCAACTCTGTGCAGGAACTGAACCGCTATCGCAAGGAAGTCGCCGCTCGGCTTGCGGCGGCACCGGCAGCGGCCGGCGTCGCGTGATCGATCGTCGATGCTGCCTGCGCCCAACCACGTTCCGCTGATCGTCGCCACGCGCGGCGGCTTCCCCGAACTGATCCACCCCGGCTCGATCGCGGTCGTCGATCGCGCTGGCAAGCTCGTCGCCGCCGTCGGCGACCCCGAAGGCCTGAATTTCACGCGCTCTGCGCTCAAGCCGCTGCAGGCGCTGCCCTTCGTCGAGGACGGCGGCATGCAGCGCTTCGGCTTCACTTCGCACGAACTGGCGCTGATGTGCGCGAGCCACAGCGGCGAACAGGTGCACGTCGACATCGTCGCGCGGATGCTCGAGCGCATCGATGCGCGCGAGTCCGACCTGCAATGCGGTTGCCATCCGCCGACCTGGTTCACCGCGACGGGGTCGCAGATGCCGCCCGGTGCGCGCTGGAACCAGCTCCATCACAACTGCTCGGGCAAACATGCCGGCTTCATGGCGTTCTGCCGGATGCACGGCGCGCCGCTCGCGAACTACCTCGACCCGGACGCGCCCGGCCAGCGGCGCGTGCGCGAAGCCGTGCAACGCTTCGCCCCGGGCGCGGCGTTGCCGATGGGCATCGACGGTTGCAGCGCGCCCAACTACGCGCTGCCGCTGGCGCGGCTGGCGCACGTGTTCTGCCAGCTCGCGCTCGGCGCCACGCCGGAGCTGGCGGCGCTCGCCTACGCGATGAAGCGACATCCCGATCTGGTGTCGGGCACCGCGCGCAGCGATCTGGCGCTGATGCGCGCCGGCGGCGGCGACTGGGTCAGCAAGATCGGCGCCGACGGCGTGCAGGCGATCGGTGTGGCGAGCCTCGGCATCGGAATCGCCATTCGCGTCGCCGACGGCAACTCGCGCGCGCTGCACGTGGCCACGGCCGCGGTGCTGCAGCAGCTTGGACTGATCGACGCGCCGGAGAACACGCCGCTCGCGCCCTTTGCCGGCCGCGCGATACGCAACTACCGCGGCATCGTCGTCGGCGAACTCGAGCCGCGCTTCCGGCTTCCGCGGCTGCGCTGAGCGTCTGCGCGCCGCGCCGGGTTCACCGCGTTTCCTCGATGTGCTTGCGTCGCCTTTCTTCGGCAACGAACTCCTCGAGGTCCGGGTCGAGCGCGTTGCGCGCCGACACGATGCCGACCGGTTTGCCGTCCTCGACGACCGGCAGGTGTCGAAAGTGATGCTCGTGCATCAGCAGCATCGCGTGACCGAACGATTTGTCGGGCGAAATCGTCCTGGGGTCGCGCGTCATCACGTCGGCAAGCTGCGTGGTGGCCGGGTCGAGCTTGCGCGCGATCACGCGAAAGACCGCGTCACGTTCGGTAAAGATGCCGACGAGGCGCTCCTCCTCGACGACGAGCACCGCGCCAACGTGCTTCTTCGCCATCAGCACGGCCGCCTGCAGCACGGTGGTCTGAGGCGGCGCCGTGAGCAGCTTGCGCTGCTCCATGATGTTTCTGACCGGCTGGGTGAACCCGGAAATCTCCTCGTTCGGCACCACTCCGCGATGAACGGTGCCTGCAAGACCGCAACGTACGAGGCCGCTGCAGACTGCTCCTTGACTGCGATCAAGCTTCGGACGCGCGCGCACGCGAGTGAGGCGAGATTGCGCCACCCGACGGCAGGTAGGCAGCCGGACGCAAAGGCCGGGGGCATGATGTGGCGGAAGAAAGTGGCCACGGGCTAATCGCGGACTCGAGGCGTTGCCCCTGCACTCGCGTGAAGCGCGCAGCGCCCGCCGCGCGCCCGGGACGATCGCATCGCGGAGGCAGGCGAGCGAGCGGAGCGGGCGTGCGTCTTACGCGTCGCGCAGCTCGACCTCGCCGCGCGGCGTGCGCAGCAGCGCTACGAGCGACTTGGGCCCGGGCTTCAGTTGCACCGGTCCGCTGATTCGCAGCTCGCGAAACAGCGGCAGCACGCCGGTGGCTGCCGGATGCGAAAGCCGCAGCTGCACCAGCGCGCAGCCGCGCTCTTCGAGCGCATCGCACGGATGCGCGCCGCGCCATTCGATCGCGGCCGGCAGCACACCGCCGAAAGGCAACGCACCGTCTTCGGTCACCGTCAGCCGCCACGCGTAGGTGCCGCGCGTGAACGCGCGCGGCTCGCCGAGCGCCGGCACGCGCGTCACCGCTTCGACGATATCGGTCGTCGAAGCGACCCAGGTCAGCAGGAAAGGCGAACGCGCCGCGCGCGCCCGCACGGCCGGATCGTCGAGCGCGAACCAGCGCGGGTGCGCGGGCTGCGCGGCGTGCAGGTCGATCGCGAGCAGTTCAAGGTACACGCGCGGACCGAGCTTCAGCAGCCGGTTGTGCGTGCCCATCGTCGGGTGCTGTCCGCCCGGCTGCGGTTCGGCGCCGAGCACTTCGGCCGCCCACGTTGAGCCCTGCGCCAGATCGGCGCAGGCGACGACCAAATGATCGGGTTCGGAGCGCAGCATCGGCGACAGGCGCAAGCAACGGCACCGATTTAAGCATGCGCGGCGCGGCCGTGCCGAGGCGCCAGAATGCCGGCGCCGACCCGGCTCGTGCGGAGGAGGAGCGATGCAAGGCAACGACGACGACCCGTTCCTCATCGGCGGCGGCTGCGGCGGCGTGCGCACCGCGGATCTCGGCTGACGCGCGCCGGTAGAATCCGCGCCTTTCGCACGACCGGCTGCACAGATGCTTCCCGAACAGAAACGACGCGTGATCGCGCTGATCGAGCAGGCGCTCGCCGGCCTCGGCGGCGCCGGCGTGCCGGTGCAGCTCGAGCGGCCGAAGGTCGAGTCGCACGGCGACCTGGCGTGCAACGTCGCACTGCAGGTCGCGAAGACGCTGAAGAAGAACCCGCGCGAGGTGGCGAATGCGATCGCCGACACGTTGCGCGTCAACCCGGCCGCGAACGGACTGATCGAGTCGGTCGATGTCGCCGGCCCCGGCTTCATCAACCTGCGCATCGCTGCCGCCTCCAAGCAGGAGGTCGTGCGCGTGGTGCTTCGCGAGGGCCACTGCTTCGGTACGAATTCCGTGCACGCCGGCGAAAAGGTGATGGTCGAGTTCGTCTCCGCGAACCCGACCGGGCCGCTGCACGTCGGCCATGCACGCCAGGCCGCGCTCGGCGATGCGCTGGCCAACGTGCTGGCCGCGCAGGGCTACGCGGTGACGCGCGAGTTCTACTACAACGACGCCGGCGTGCAGATCGAAAACCTCGCGCTGTCGGTGCAGGCGCGCGCGAAGGAACTGCGCGGCGAGGTGGTCGAATTCCCCGAGGCCGGCTACCGCGGCGACTACATCGTCGACATCGCGCGCGAGTTCCTCGACAAGAAGACCGCGACCGCGCGCGACGGCGCGCCGGTTGTCGCCTCGAGCGACGTCAACGACCTGGACAACATCCGACGCTTCGCGGTGGCCTACCTGCGGCACGAACAGGACGAGGATCTGGCCGCCTTCGGCGTCGAATTCGACCACTTCTATCTGGAGTCGTCGCTGTATGCCGAGGGCAGGGTCGACGCCGCCGTGCGCGCGATGATCGAGTCGGGCATGACCTTCGAGGCCGAAGGCGCGCTCTGGCTGAAGACGACCGAGATCGGCGACGTCGGGCCGCCCGGCCAGAAGATGGTCGACGACAAGGACCGCGTGATGCGCAAGTCCGACGGCACGTATACGTACTTCGTGCCGGACGTCGCTTACCACCTGGCGAAGTGGGAACGCGGTTTCACCAGGGTGATCAACGTGCAGGGCTCGGATCACCACGGCACGGTGGCGCGTGTGCGCGCCGGCATCCAGGCCGCGGCCAAGGCGCTCGGCCTGCCGATCCCGAAGGGCTATCCGGACTACCTGCTGCACAAGATGGTGCGCGTCATGCGCGGCGGCGAGGAAGTGAAGATGAGCAAGCGCGCGGGCAGTTACGTGACGCTGCGCGACCTCGTCGACTGGGTCGGCCGCGACGCGGCGCGTTTCTTCCTGGTCTCGCGCAAGGCCGACACCGAGTTCGTCTTCGACGTGGATCTCGCGCTCGCGCAAAGCGAGGAAAACCCCGTGTACTACGTGCAGTACGCGCATGCGCGGATCTGCTCGGTGCTCGCGCAGGCGCAGACCTCGGGCGCGGCCCTCGACGAGGACGCGGCACTGCGCGCGGATCTGGCGCCGCTGGCAGGCGCGCGCGAACTCGCGCTGCTCGCGAGGCTTGCGGCGTTTCCGGAGGCGGTGCGCGCGGCGGCCGAGGAACTCGCGCCGCACCAGATCGCGTTCTATCTGAAGGATCTCGCGGCCGATTTTCACGGCTACTACAATGCCGAGCGCGTTCTTGTCGAAGACGGATCGACCCGCACGGCGAGGCTCGCGCTGCTGCTCGCCACGCGGCAGGTGCTGCGCAACGGCCTGCGGCTGATCGGCGTGGCCGCGCCCGAGCGGATGTAGCCGCGCGGTCGCCGCGCAGCGCGCAGCGAGATCGTCGCGACAACGAAAGGAACCCCGCTTGTCGTCCCCCACTTCACGTCAACACGGCAACACGCTGATCGGTTTGATCGTGGGCCTGTGCGCCGGCCTGGCGATCGCGGCGATCATCGCCGTGTACATCACCAACGCGCCGGTGCCCTTCGTCAACAAGGTGCAGCGTCCGACGGAAAAGATTCAACCGGGCGCCGACGGCAAACTGCCCGATCCGAACAAGCCGCTGTACGCGCCGCCGCCCGCGCTGCAAAAACCGGTCGAAAGCGCGAAGGTCGAGCCGCCGCCGGCCGTAGCGCCGACACCCGCAGCGGACGCGAAGACGCCGCCGCAGCCCGCCGACGAAGGCACCCGCTTCCAGCTCCAGGCGGGCGCGTTCCGCACGCCCGAGGACGCCCAGGCCTACTACGACGAAATCTGCTTCATGCTC
>CAZIJU010000046.1:25688-26895 GCA_964539745.1 uncultured Burkholderiaceae bacterium
CCCGAGGACGCCGACGCGATGCGCGCGCGGCTCGCGCTGATGGGGCTGGACGCTCGCGTGTTTCCGATCGAACAGGCCGGAACGACGCTGTATCGCGTACGGCTCGGCCCGTACGGACAGATCGACGACGTCAACCGCACCCGCAAGATGCTGGCCGAAAACGGCATCGAGGCGCAGGTCATCCGCTTGAAGTAGTGCGCGACGGGCGGCGCCCCAGAGTCCGTCAGCGAGCGCGCGGCCGTCGGCGTTAGGCAGGGGTCTTTACCGAGGAAGGATCGCTCATGACACAGCATTTCGATCGCCGCAAGTTCATCGCGGCCGCCGCCTTGATTCCGACGCTCGCCACCGCGCAGGCGCGCGAGCCGCGCGAAGGCAGCGACTGGCGGCGCGTCAGCCCGCCGCAGCCGGTCGAGACCGGCGCCAGGATCGAGGTGCTCGAGTTCTTCTGGTACGGCTGCCCGCACTGCCAGAGCTTCGAGCCCGATCTGGAGGCGTTCCGCAAACGCCTGCCCGCCGACGTCGAATACCGCCGCAATCCGGTCGCGTTCGACGAGGCGCGCACGCCGCACAGCCGCATCTACTACGCGCTCGAAGCGCTCGGCAAGACGAACGAACTGCACAGCAAGGTGTTCGTCGCGATCGTCACCAACCGCCGGCCGATGCTCAAGCCCGACGAGATCGCCGACTTCATGGCGGCCAACAGCATCGACCGCAAGCAGTGGCTCGACACGTACAACTCCTTCACCGTCGCGACCCGGGCCAACCGGGCCGCGCAGGTTTGGCGCGCGTACAAGATCGACGGCACACCGTCGGTCGCAGTCGACGGCAAGTTCGTCACCGCGCCGTCGATGGTCGGCTCGCGCGAAGGTGCGATCGCCGTGCTCGACTACCTGATCCAGCGCGCGCGGGCGGAACGGAAGAAATAGAAGGACTGATCGAGCATTACGAATCTTCGCGACACGACTGCCCCGCCTGGCGCTCGCATTCGTTGCCCTTTGCCATTCCGAGCCGCAACGCCGCTATGGTCATTCCGAGCCGCAGGCGAGGAATCTCCGCCGCTCGCAATGCCGAGATCCCTCGCGTTCGCTCGGGATGACAAGCCAGCGCCATTCCCCGGCCTGGCTTCGTCATTCCGGGCTGCAACGCCGCTCCTGTCATTCCGAGCCGCAACCTCCAATTGTCATTCCGACCCGCAGGCGAGGAATCT
>CAZIJU010000047.1:0-26517 GCA_964539745.1 uncultured Burkholderiaceae bacterium
TCGCAACGCCGAGATCCCTCGCGTCCGCTCGGGATGACAAGCCAGCGTCATTCCCCCGGCGTGGCTTCGCCATTTGGAGCCGCAACGCCGCCACTGTCATTCCGAGTTGGAAGCGAGGAATCTCCGCTGCGCGCAACCCCGAGATCCCTCGCGTTCGCTCGGGATGACGATGGGGAGTCATTCCAGGCCCAAGGTGAGGAATCTGCGCCGCCCGCAACGCCGAAATCCCTCGCGTTCGCTCGGGATGACGGAACCGGTGCCTACACGGGCGAAACGGACTTGCGGGTTTCGCGGTGTCATGAGCGCGCGTCATTCTCAATAGATCCTACCTTCCTCCACCGCATGGCAAGCCACCTGCGTTTCGCCGGCGGCGTGGCAGACCAGCCTGAGAACGGGGACTTCGGACTTGCAGCGCGCGTCGGCGTGCGGACAGCGCGGATGGAAGGTGCAGCCGGCGGGCGGGTTCAGCGGGTTGGGCACTTCGCCCGCGACCGGCGTGCGCGCGCGGCCGGTCATCTCCAGGTCGGGAATCGCGTCGAGCAGCATGCGCGTATACGGATGGCGCGGCGCGGCGAACAGCGTGCGCTTGGGTGCCAGCTCGACGAGCTTGCCCAGGTACATCACGCCGACGCGATCGGAGATGTGATGCACGACCGCCAGGTTGTGCGAGATGAACAGATACGTCAGGCCGAGCGCGCGCTGCAGGTCTTTCATCAGGTTCAGCACCTGCGCCTGTACCGATACGTCGAGCGCGGAGGTCGGCTCGTCGCAGACGAGGAACTCGGGATGCGTGGCCAGCGCCCGCGCGATCGAAAGGCGCTGCCGCTGCCCGCCGGAGAACTGGTGCGGGTACTTTTCCTTGTCCGCCGGGGAAAGGCGCACCAGCGTCAGCAGCTCGTCCACCCGCGCGGCGATCGCCTGACGGTCCTGCATCAGTCCGTGCGCGCGCAGCGGTTCGGCGATGATGTCCGCCACACGCCAGCGCGGATTCAGGCTCGCGTACGGATCCTGGAAGATCATCTGCAGCTTCTGCCGCAGCGGGCGGCCGGCAGGCGTGTTCAGCTCGCGCAGGTCGTGGCCGAAGAACTCGGCGCGGCCCGCGGTCGGCACGTAAAGGCCGACGAGCAGCCGCGCGACGGTCGACTTTCCGCAGCCGGATTCGCCGACCAGCGACAGCGTCTCGCCGCGTGCGATGTCGAAGCTCACGCCGTCGACGGCGCGCAGGATCTGGCGCCCCTTGCGCTCGAGCACGCGGTTCAGCCACGGCGGCGATACGTCGAAGTATTTCGAAAGGCGCTCCGCCCTGACGATGGCCTCGCCGGCCACCGGCTCCGCGCGCGGCCTGGGGACTGCGCTCATGCGGCGGCCCTCCTGCTCGCCGCGTCGTGCAGCCAGCACGCCGCCCGCGATGCGCCGGCCGGCATCAGATCGGGACGCTCGCGCGAGCAGCGCCCGAACGCGCGATCGCAGCGCGGGTGGAATGCGCAACCGGGCGGAATCTCGGTCAGACGCGGCATGCTGCCGTCGATCTGCGCGAGCCGCTCGACTTCGCGGCCGAAGGTCGGGATCGATCCCATCAGCCCGATCGTGTAGGGATGCTGCGGCCGGTGGATCACGTCGGCGACCGGGCCGATCTCGGCGATGCGCCCCGCGTACATCACCGCGACGCGGTCGGCGGTTTCGGCGATCACGCCCATGTCGTGCGTGATCAGCATGATCGCGGTGCGCTTGTCGCGACACAGCGTCTTCAGAAGGGTGATGATCTGCGCCTGGATCGAGACGTCCAGCGCGGTGGTCGGCTCGTCGGCGATCACCAGCTTGGGCTCCGCCGCCAGCGCCAGCGCGATGACGACGCGCTGGCGCATGCCACCCGAGAACTGGTGCGGGTAGTGGTCGATGCGCCGTTCCGGCGCCGGAATCCCGGTGGCGGCGAGCAGCTCGATCGCGCGCCGTCGCGCTTCGGCCGACGAGACATTCAGGTGCGTCGTGATCGTCTCGACGATCTGCCGGCCGATCGTGTACAGCGGGTTCAGCGACGTCAGCGGGTCCTGGAAGATCGCGCCGATCTCGCGCCCGCGGATCTTGCGCATCTCGTCGTACGGCAGGTTGTCGATGCGCAGTCCGGCAAGCTTGACCTCGCCGGCGGCGATCCGGCCGGGTGGCTCGAGCAGCCCGATGATCGCCGCGCCGGTCAGGCTCTTGCCGGCACCGGACTCGCCGACCACACCGAGCACCTCGCCCGGCGCGATCGAAAACGACACGTCGTCGACCGCGACGAGCGTGCCGCGCCGGGTCGGGAACTCGATGCGCAGATTGCGGACTTCCAGCAGCGGCCCGGCGTGGCTCGTCAACGCAGGCTCCTATTTTCGGGCGGTCGACACGCCGCAGCCGGGGATCGGCTCTTCGTAGTTGACGCGCGGCTCGAAGTCCTGCGAAAGCGCGTTGTCCTTCTTCGCCTCGAGCCAGTAGCGCGTGCACGGCTTGACGTCGAGCGTCAGCGTGCGCTGCTCGCCGAAACGGAACCCGGCGGTCGGCGGGCCCTGCACGACGATCTTGTGCAGACCGGGTTCGATGCGGATCGGCGCGTAGCCGCGCTGGATGTAGTCCTTGTCGTCGACGCGAATGATCGTGACGTCGAACGTGTTCAACTCGGCCTTCATCCAGCGCTGCCCCTGGATGTACGAAAACGTGTCGGCCGTCGCGCAGCCGGCAAGCAGCGCAGCGAGCGACGCGGCGACGAACCACGGACTCAGCATGGTCATGACAGCCCCCTTTGCGTCAGGCGCGGCGATGTGCCGCACGGAATCAACCTAGCAAAGGGCACAGACACTTTCCGTAACCAATGGTTGCTAACGCAGCTTCGGGTTCAGCGCATCGCGCAGCCAGTCGCCGAGCAGGTTGACCGACAGCACCAGCGCGACCAGCGCCGCGCCCGGGAAGATCGTGATCCACCACTCCCCGGAAAACAGGAACTCGTTGCCGATGCGAATCAGGGTGCCGAGCGAGGGTGTGGTCGGCGGCACACCGACGCCGAGGAAGGACAGCGTGGCCTCGGTGATGATCGCCGTGGCGATGTGCACGGTCGCGAGCACCAGCACGGGTCCCAGCACGTTCGGCAGCATGTGCCTCGCCATGATCGTGAGCGGCGCCACGCCGATCACGCGCGCGGCCTGCACGTATTCCTTGTTCTTCTCGACCAGTGTGGAGCCTCGCACCGTGCGCGCGTACTGGACCCAGCCCGACAGGGCGATCGCCAGCACCAGCACGAAGAAGGCGACCTCGTTGTGCGCCTCGCGCGGCAGCGCGGCGCGCGCGACACCGTCGATCAGCAGCGCGACCAGGATCGCGGGGAACGACAGCATCACGTCGCAGATCCGCATGATGAAGGCGTCGACCTTGCCGCCGGCGTAGCCCGACAGCAGTCCGAGGCTGACCCCGATGGCGATCGACAGCACGACCGAGGCCACGCCGATCGCCAGCGAGATGCGCATGCCGAACAGGATCGCCGAGTACACGTCGCGCCCCTGGTCGTCGGTGCCCAGCCAGTACTTCGGATTGCCGCCCTCCTGCCACGCCGGCGGCAGCGACGCGTCGAGCAGGTTGATCGTCGCCAGGTCGAACGGGTTGTGCGGCGCGACCCATTCGGCGAACACCGCGCAGACGACGAGCACGAACGCGACGGCCGCCGCGCCGATGGCCACCGGCGAGCGCCGGAAGCTGTAGGCGAAGTCGCTGTCCCACCACCGTGCGAAGAGTGCGTTCATCGGATCACGCGAGTTGGGCTGCGCAGGTCGGAACGCGGATCGCGCCGATCGGGGGCGGCGGTGCCTCGACCGCGCGGCCGCCCGATGGTCATTTCCCTTTCTTCGTCCCCACCGTGGTCCACTTCAGGAACATGAAGTTGTCGGCAAGCTGCACCGTGTCAACCTCCTTCTTCATCCCCCAAGCCAGCGCCTGCTGGTGCAACGGGATGTGGCCGATGTCGTCCTGGTGGATCTTCATCGCCTCGCGGATCATCGCGTTGCGCTTGGCCGGATCGGTTTCGACGGCGATCGCGCGGGTCAGCTCGTCGACTTTCGGGTTGCTGTAGCTGCCGAGGTTGAACTGGCCCTGCCCGCCCGGCCCCGGCGTGGACATCAGCGCGAACAGCGGGTTGTGCGAGTCGTAGGACCCGGGCGTCCACCCGAGCAGGTAAAAGGACGTGTTGCGCGACAGGATCTTCGGAAAATAGGTCGCCTTGCTCTCCGCCACCAGATTCACCTTGACGCCGATCTTCGCGAGCATCGCGGCGACCGCCTTGCAGATCTCCTCGTCGTTGACGTAGCGGTCGTTCGGGCAGTTCATGCCGACCTCGAAGCCCTGCGGATAGCCGGCTTCGGCGAGCAGCTTCTGCGCCGCCGCCGGGTCGTACGGCAGGCGCTTGTTCAGGTCCGCCGGATAGCCCTTGATGCCCGGAGCGATCATCAGCGCGGTGGGCTGCGAGGCGCCGCGCATCACGACCTTCTGGATCGCGTTGATGTCGATCGCCTGGTAGAAAGCCTGACGGACGCGCTTGTCCTTGAACGGGTTCTTGCCCTTGACGTTCGAGAACAGCAGCTCGTCGCGCGCCTGGTCCATGCCGAGGAAGATCGTGCGCAGCTCCGGCCCCTGCAGAACCTTCAGGTTCGGGTGCGCCGCCACGCGCGCGATGTCCTGCACGGGGACCGGCTCCATCATGTCGATCTCGCCCGAAAGCAGCGCCGCCACGCGCGTCGAGGCGTTACCGATCGGCGTGAAGATCGCCTCCTCGATGTTCGTCTCGACCGACTTGTCCCAGTAGTTGAAGTTGCGCACCAGCGTCGTGCGCACGCTCGGCTCGCGCGCGCGCAGCCTGAACGGTCCGGTGCCGTTGGCCTTGAACGACGCCGTGTTCTCCACGCCCTTGCGCTTGTCGACCGGCTGCACGGCGCGGTTTTCCTCGCACCACTTCTTGCTCATGATCATCCACAGCGAGATCACGTCGGGCAGGATCGGAAACGGTTCGTGGGTGACGATGTCGATCGCGTGATCGTTGATCTTGCGGATCTCCTTGATCGCGCCGACATACGTCTTGACGTCGGAGCCTTCGCCTCTGGCGCGGTTGTACGAGAAGATCACGTCGTCGGCGGTGAACGGCGTGCCGTCGTGGAAGGTCACGCCCTTGCGCAGATTGAAGCGCCAGACGGTGGGCGCGGTCTGCTTCCAGTCCGTGGCCAGCGCCGGGATCAGCTCGAGCTTCTTGCCGCGACCGACCAGCGGCTCGTAGATGTTGGCGAGGAAGTTCAGCTGCAGCGACTCGTTCAGCGAGTGCGGGTCCATCGACAGCGCGTCGCCCTGGTTGGCGAACTTGAAGGTCCGGGCCGACGCCGCCGGCGCGTCAACGGTCACTGCGGCCACGGCCACGCACGCGGCAAGCGCCGCGCGCGCGAGGGTGAAATGGACGTTCATCGTTGTGTTCTCCTCGTGAGTCGCTCGATCGATGGGACTGCGCGGGCGCCGGTTCCCTGCTGCGCGCCCTCAACGGGGCGCCGCCGGCGCCAGCCGCCGCTCGGCCAGCGCCGCAAGATACCCCGCGCCGAGCGGGATGACGGCGTCGTTGAAATCATAACGAGTGCTGTGCAGCCAGCAGGCGCCGGGCGCGCCTGCCGCCGCGCCCTGGCCGAGCCGGATGTAGCAGCCGGGCCTGGCGTGCAGCATGAACGCGAAGTCCTCCGCCCCCATCGACGGCGGCAGGTTGCGTGCAACGCGCTCGCGGCCGACGAGCTCCTCGGCCACTTTCGCCGCGAACTCGTACTGCGGCTGGTGATTGATCGTCGCCGGATACACGCGCTCGTAGCGCACGCTCGCCTCGCCGCCGAACGCGCGTGCGGTCGACTGCACCAGCTCGTCGAGGCGCTTTTCGATCAGCTCCTGGACGCTGTGCTGGAACGTGCGCACGGTCCCGACCAGCTTCGCCTCGCGCGGCACCACGCTGAAGGCGCCCGGATGGCCCGCCTGCACCGAGCACAGGGAAACGACCGCCGCATCGATCGGCGCGACGTTGCGCGACACGATGGCCTGCGCCGCGGTGATGACGTGCGCGGCGATCAGTACCGGATCGACCGCCAGGTGCGGATGCGCCGCGTGGCCGCCGCGCCCGCGGATCGTGATCTCGATGCGGTCCGCGGCCGCCATCATCGGTCCCGGATTCAGTCCGATGTGTCCGGCCGGCAGCGCCGGCCAGTTGTGCAGCGCGTAGACCTCGTCGGCCGGAAAGCGCGTGAACAGGCCGTCGTCGATCATCGCCTTGGCGCCGGCGAAGCCCTCCTCGCCGGGCTGGAAGATCAGGTAGACGGTGCCGTCGAAAGCGCGCGTCGCCGCCAGGTACTGCGCCGCGGCCAACAGCATCGCCGTATGCCCGTCGTGGCCGCAACCGTGCATCAACCCGGGGCGCGTCGAGCGGTGCGCGAAGTCGTTGTCCTCCTGGATCGGCAGCGCGTCCATGTCGGCGCGCAGCCCGACCGCGCGTCCTGAGCGTTCGGTCCGCCCGCGCACGACGCCGACGACACCGGTCCGGCCGATGCCCGTGTGCACTTCGATGCCCCACTGGTGCAACCGCTCCGCGACCAGTGCGGCGGTTCGATGCTCCTCGAAGCCCAGTTCCGGGTGCGCGTGCAGATCGCGCCGGATCGCCGTGAACTCGTCGTGTCGTTCCGCGACGAAGGCGACCGGCGAGCGCAGCGCCGAACCGAGGTACGCGTTCATCGATCAAACGTCTTGAGCACCGAGACGCCGACGGTACGGAAAAAGACGCCTGCGAGCATGTCCCGGGGGTCTCCGTGTCTGCGCGTTGAACTCGCCTGCCGCTGTGTCAATGCGCCAGCGCCGCGCGGTCGATGCGCAGGCGCGGGTCGACCGCGAAGTAAAGCAGGTCGACGATCAGATTGATGATGACGAACACCAGCGCGATCAGACACAGGTACGCGGCCATCACCGGAATGTCGGCGAACTGCACGCTCTGGATGAACAGCAGCCCCATGCCGGGCCACTGGAACACCGTTTCGGTCACGATCGCGAACGCGATGATCCCGCCCAGTTGCAACCCGGTGATCGTGATCACCGGCACCAGCGTGTTCTTCAGCGCGTGGCCGAAATGCACCGAGCGGTCGGTCAGTCCGCGCGCTCGCGCGAACTTGATGTAGTCGGTGCGCAGCACTTCGAGCATCTCGGAGCGCACCAGCCGCATGATCAGCGTGAGCTGGAACAGCGACAGCGTGATCGCCGGCAGGATCAGGTGCTGCCAACCTTTGGCGGTCAGCAACCCGGTGGTCCACCAGCCCAGCGCGACCGTGTCGCCGCGGCCGTACGAAGGCAGCACGCCCAACTGCACCGCGAACACGAGGATCAGCAGGATGCCGATCAGGAAGGTCGGCAGCGACACGCCGACGAGCGAAGCCGCCAGCAGGAACTGCGACAGCCACGAGTCGCGCCTCAGCGCCGTGTACACGCCCATCGGAATGCCCGCCACGATCGCGATGATCGCCGCGGCGAAAGACAACTCGAGCGTGGCCGGCAGCCGCTCCTTGATCAGCGTCGACACCGCGCGTCCCTGCCGAAGGCTGATGCCGAAGTCGCCCTGCACCGCGTTGGCGACGAAGTGGCCGAACTGAACGAAAAAGGGCTGATCGAGGCCGAGGTCGGCGCGCAGCCGCGCGCGGTCTTCGGGGGTGGCATCCTGCCCGAGCATCTGCGTGACCGGATCGCCGACATACTGGAACAGCAAAAACGCGACGAACGCGACCGTCAGCATCACGAGGACGGCCTGCAGCAGGCGGCGCACGATGAAGGCCAGCATGGTCGACGCGATGGGCTGCACGCAAAACGCCCGGCACTGCCGGGCGGTCAGGAGCGCGAAATATACCTGCAAAGGCGGCGGGCACGCGGGTCGCTCCGCGCTGTTGCCCGCGGCTGCGGCACGCCTGACCTGCGCCGACGACGCACACAGGCGGCCAAGGCATCGCCGCCGCACCGATGTCGAAACCGTGCACCATGCGAGGGGTCTAAGCGCGCATGTTCGCGAAAGATCCGCACCCGCCCGCACGACTGACGCTGCACTTTGATCGATTGGAGACCCCGCGATGACCCGCCGCCAGATCCTGTCCTCCCTCGCCGCGCTCGGCCTGACCGGTCGCGCGGCCCAAGCCGCCTCCAAGCCCACGCGCGACGACCGGATCGAATTGAGCGAGGGCGAGTGGCGCAAGCGGCTGACGCCGGCGCAATTCGACGTGCTGCGCCGCGAAGGCACCGAGCGCGCCTACACGAGCCCCTTGAATGCGGAAAAGCGCAAGGGCACGTACCACTGCGCCGCCTGCGACCTGGCGCTATTCACCTCCGACATGAAGTTCGACAGCGGCACCGGCTGGCCGAGCTTCTACACCACGCTGCCGGACGTGTTCGGCTTCAAGACCGACTTCAAGCTGCTGTATCCGCGCACCGAGTACCACTGCGCGCGCTGCGGGGGTCATCACGGCCACGTCTTCGACGACGGCCCGCCGCCGACCGGCAAGCGCTACTGCAACAATGGCGTTGCATTGAAATTCGTGCCTGAATAGACGCTGCGCGCGGAACGCGAGATCGGGCACGATCGCCCGCGACGTCGCGCGCGCGTCTTCGCTGTCAGAATAGCCAACGCCCGAGGAGCCGATGAACGACGCGCCGGACGACGATCTGCCGCTGGCCGGTGTACGCGTGATCGAATTCACGCACATGGTGATGGGGCCGACCTGCGGCATGATCCTCGCCGATCTCGGCGCCGAAGTGATCAAGGTCGAGCCGCCCGGCGGCGACAAGACCCGCAAGCTGCCGGGGCTGGGCGTCGGCTTTTTCCGTACGTTCAACCGCAACAAGAAGAGCGTGGTGCTCGACATCCATTCGCCCGAGGGGCACGCGGCCGCGCTCGACCTGATCGGCACGTGCGACGTGCTGATCGAGAACTTCCGTCCCGGGCTGATGGCCTCGGTCGGGCTCGACTACGCCACACTCGCGCAGCGCTTCCCGCGTCTGATCTACGTCTCGCACAAGGGTTTCCTGCCCGGACCGTACGAAAACCGCCCCGCACTCGACGAAGTCGTCCAGATGATGGGCGGGCTGGCATACATGACCGGCCTGCCGGGGCGCCCGCTGCGCGTCGGTGCCTCGGTCAACGACATCATGGGCGGCATGTTCGGCGCGATCGGCGCGCTCGCGGCGCTGCGCCGCCGCGACCGCACCGGTCGCGGGCAGGAGGTCCAGAGCGCGCTTTTCGAGAACTGCGTGTTTCTTTGCGCCCAGCACCTGCAGCAGTACCTGATGACCGGCGAACCGCCGCCGCCGATGTCGGCGCGCGTGTCGGCATGGAGCGTGTACGACGTGTTCACGCTCGCCGAAGGCGAGCAGCTTTTCATCGGCGCGGTCAGCGACAAGCAGTTCGTCGCGCTGTGCGATGCGCTCGGCTGCTCCGAACTGCCGCGCGAACCGCGGTTCGCGACCAACGCCGCGCGGGTGGCCGCCCGCGGCGAGTTGATCCCGCTGCTCGCCGAGCGGCTGCGGCGCGAGCGCGTCCAGACGCTGACGGCGAGACTGGAAGCCGCGGGTGTGCCGTACGCGCCGATCGCACGACCCGAGCAGCTCGTCGATGACCCGCATCTGAAAGCCGGCGGCACGCTGGCGCCGATGACAACCGACGACGGCGGCACGACCGAGGTTGTGCTGCTGCCGCTGGCGATCGCCGGGCGCCGCTTGGGTGTGCGCATGCCGCTGGCGCGTGCGGGCGAGCACACGGAAGAAGTGCTGGGTTCGATTGACCGTTCGGCGCTTCCGTAAAAGCCGCAGCGCGCATCGTGTGGCACCCGTGCCGCGGGCGCCGGCCGGGCGTCGCCGCCGCGGATGAACGCGCGGCCGCACGCGACCGCGAAGCGACTGTGCGGCGCACCGATGCGACGCCCTCATGCCGCGCTGGACACAAAGCATCGTCGGGCGAAGGTACGATGTTGATTGAGCGTTACGCAAGCGCGTGACGCCGCGACCCCGCAAGTTCGTTCGGTCCGTGTGGGCACCGGTTCCGTCATCCCGAGCGAACGCGAGGGATCGCGGCGTTGCGGGCGGCGCAGATTCCTCGCCTTGGGCTTGGAGTGACTCCCCATCGTCATCCCGAGCGAACGCGAGGGCTCTCGGGGTTGCGCGCAGCGGAGATTCCTCGCCTTCGGCTCGGAATGACAAGGGCGGTGTTGGGGCTCGGAACGACAACGGCCGCGTTGCGGATCGGAATGACAATGGCGGTGTTGCGGCTGGGAATGACGAGGGAGGCGCTGCGGCTCGGAATGGCGAAGCCACGCCGCGGGAATGACGCTGGCTTGTCATCCCGAGCGGACGCGAGGGATCTCGGCGTTGCGAGCGGCGGAGATTCCTCGCCTTCGGCTCGGAATGACAATGGGAGCGATGCGGCTCGGAATGACAAGGGCGATGGATGCGAGCGCCAGGCAGTCGCTGGTGTCGCGAAGATTCGTAATGTCGATCGCGCGCGGAAGGCGTGCGGGAGGAACGGGATGAGCGTTTATCGACTCGGCGACGATGCGCCGCGGATTTCGGCCAGCGCGTTCGTCGCGCCGAACGCGACCTTGATCGGCAAGGTCGTGATCGGCGAAAACGTCAGCGTGTGGTTCAACGCGGTATTGCGCGGCGACAACGAGCCGATCCTCATCGGCGACGGGTCCAACGTGCAGGAGTGCGCGGTGTTGCACAACGACCGCGGCTTTCCGCTGACGGTGGGGGCGAACGTGACGATCGGCCATGCGGCCGTCGTTCACGGTTGCACGATCGGCGACGGGTCGCTGATCGGCATCCAGGTGGTCGTGATGAACGGCGCGGTGATCGGCCGCGAATGCCTGGTCGGTGCGGGCGCGATCGTCACCGAAGGCAAAGTCTTTCCCGACCGGTCGCTGATCCTGGGCGCGCCGGCCAAGCTGGTGCGCGAGCTGACCGACGAAGACATCGCGCGGCTGCTCGCGGACAGCGCGCCCGACTATTCGCGGCGACGCGCGCGCTACAAGCGCGAACTCGCGCGGATCGATTGACGAAGTCCGAAACCGGAACAATCCGACGCAAGGAGCGCAACGATGGCAGACGTTCCAGACAACCCGATGGGCCTGATGGGCTTCGAATTCGTCGAGTTCGCTTCCCCGCAGCCGAACGTGCTCGAGCCGGTGTTCGAAAAGCTCGGCTTCGCGAAGGTGGCCGTGCACCGCTCGAAGAACGTCGTGCTGTACCGCCAGGGCGACATCAACTTCGTCGTCAACAACGAGCCCAAGAGCTTGGCGTGGTACTTCGCTCAGGAGCACGGGCCGTCGGCGTGCGCGATCGCGTTCCGGGTGCGCGACTCGCACAAGGCGTACGCGCGGGCGCTCGAATTGGGCGCGCAGCCGGTCGAGGTGCCCACCGGGCCGATGGAGCTGCGGCTGCCCGCGATCAAGGGCATCGGCGGCGCGCCGCTTTATCTGATCGACCGCTTCGAGGACGGAAGATCGATCTACGACATCGACTTCGAGTGGATCGAAGGCGCCGAACGGCACCCGGTTGGGCACGGCCTGCGGCGGATCGACCACATGACGCACAACGTCTACCGCGGGCGCATGGCGTACTGGGCCGGCTTTTACGAACGCATCTTCAACTTCCGCGAACTGCGCTACTTCGACATCAAGGGCGAATACACGGGCCTGAGGTCGAAGGCGATGACCGCGCCCGACGGACTGATCCGCATCCCGCTGAACGAAGAAGCGTCGCAGGGCACCGGGCAGATCGAGGAGTTCCTGCTGCAGTTCAACGGCGAGGGCATCCAGCACATCGCGCTCGCCACCGATGACATCGTCGGCACGGTGGACAAACTGCAGATGGCCGGCGTGCCGTTGATGACGCCGCCGAACAGCGTCTACTACGAAATGCTCGACGAGCGGCTGCCCGGCCATGGTCTGCCGGTGCCGGAGCTCGCGACGCGCGGCATACTGATCGACGGCTCAACCGAAGCGGGCCGCCGGCGGCTGCTGCTGCAGATCTTTTCGCAGACGCTGCTCGGACCCGTGTTCTTCGAGTTCATCGAACGCCGCGGCGACGAAGGGTTCGGCGAAGGCAACTTCAAGGCGCTGTTCGAGTCGATGGAGCGCGACCAGATCCGCCGCGGCGTGCTTCAACCGGCGCCTGCCGCCTGAGGCACGCCGCGCGACGCGTACGCGGGCGCCTTCCTCCCTTCCCCTCCCCTGCCGGGAAGGGGAGAATCGGGGGACGCTGCGCGCCACGGTGCACCGCATCGAGCGCCACAAGATCTCGCGACACGGTCATGCCGAATGTCCATTGCGCCATCACGAGCGCGGGCGGCGACGTCCCGAGCCACACGAGGCGCCGGGCCTTGCAAGCAGCCCGGATCCCTGGACGTCGGCGCGGCATCCCGGGCGGCGATGACCCGGGATGCCGGCCCGTTCGCCGGTGTCACGAGCGTCCGCAACTGCCGACAGACGGAGCTGAACCATGAAGATCGACCGCATCCACCACGTCGCCTATCGCTGCCGCGACGCCAAGGAAACCGTGCTCTGGTACCAAAAGATGCTGAACATGGACTTCGTGCTGGCGATCGCCGAGGACCAGGTCCCGTCGACGAAAGAGCCCGATCCGTACATGCACGTGTTCCTCGACGCCGGCGGCGGCAACATCCTGGCCTTTTTCGAGCTTCCGACCCGACCGGAGATGGGCCGCGACCCGAACACGCCGGCCTGGGTGCAGCACATCGCGTTCAAGGTGAAGGATCGCGCGACCCTGCTCGCGTTCAAGGATCACCTGGAAAAAAACGGCGTCGAGGTGCTGGGCGTCACCGACCACGGCATCTTCCACTCGATCTACTTCTTCGACCCGAACGGGCACCGCATCGAGCTGGCGTGTCCCGACCCGCAGGAAGCGGAAAAACTCGACAAGCTCGATGCGGTGAAGTGGGAGATGCTCGAGGAGTGGGCGAGGACCCGGCGCGCGCCGCGCCACGCCGCCTTTCTGCATGAGAAGGAGTTCGCCCGATGATCGACGAAACCCACGACCCGGCGCTGGCGAGCTGGGTCGAGGCGGCCAACGATCCGGCGACCGACTTCCCGATCCAGAACTTGCCGTTCGGCCGTTTTCGCAGCGGGCCGTCTGCGCCGTGGCGCATCGGCATCGCCATCGGCGACCAGGTGCTCGATCTGCAGGCCGTGGGGCTGATCGCAACGCAGGACATGAACGCGCTGATGGGCGAGGGCGCCGAGCGCCGCCGCGCGATCCGGCTGGCCGCCTCGCGCGGGCTTCGGCGCGGCAGCCCTGAGCAGGCGCGTTTCGCGCAGGCGCTGGTTCCGCAGTCGAAGGTCGAGCTCGGGCTGCCGTGTGCGATCGGCGACTACACCGACTTCTACGCCGGCATCCACCACGCCCTTGCCGTCGGCAAGCTGATGCGGCCGGACAATCCGCTGCTGCCGAACTACAAGTGGGTGCCGATCGGGTATCACGGCCGCGCGTCTTCGATCGTCGCCAGCGGCGCGCGGATTCATCGCCCGCGCGGACAGATCAAGCCCGCCAACGCGCAGCAGCCGTGGCTGGCGCCGACGCGCCGGCTCGATTACGAGCTGGAACTGGGCATTTTCATCGGCCCGGGCAACGCGCTGGGCGAGCCGATCCCGATCGACCGGGCCGAGGACCACGTCTTCGGTCTGGTGCTGCTCAACGACTGGAGCGCGCGCGACGTGCAGGCCTGGGAGTACCAGCCGCTCGGTCCTTTCCTGGCGAAGAACTTCGCCACCACGATTTCGCCGTGGATCGTCACGCCGGAGGCGCTCGCGCCGTTTCGCGCGCCGTTCGAGCGCGCAAGCGGCGATCCGCAGCCACTGCCATATCTGGATTCGCCGGCGAACCGCGCGCACGGCATGTTCGACATCGAGCTCGAGGTCTGGCTGCAGACCCCGGCGATGGCAAGCCCGCAGCGGCTCACGCGCTCGAATTTTCGCGACGCGTACTGGACCGTCGCGCAACTGGTGGCGCACCACACGGTCAACGGCTGCAACCTGCAGCCGGGCGACCTGTTCGGCTCCGGCACGATCTCCGGACCCGCGCCCGATCAGGGCGGCTCGCTGCTGGAGCTCACCGCCGGCGGCAAACAACCGCTGCAACTGGCCAACGGCGAGACGCGCGCGTTTCTGGAGGACGGCGACACCGTGATCCTGCGCGCGTACTGCGAGCGGCAAGGCGCCCGGCGCATCGGCTTCGGGCCATGCGCGGGAACGGTACTTCCTGCACGGGAGGCATGATGGACGTCGTAAAGGAACTGGCCGCGCTGCCGCACTGGCGGCACGATGCGCAGCGGCGCGCGATCGTGCGCGAGTTCGTGTTTCCCGACTTCGTGCGCGCCTTCGCGTTCATGACGCAGGTTGCGCTGGAAGCCGAGAAGCGCAATCACCATCCGGACTGGAGCAACGTCTACAACCGCGTGACGATCGCGCTGACGACCCACGATGCCGGCGGACTGACCGAACGCGACTTCGCACTCGCGCGCGCGATCGACGCGGCCTACGGCGAGGCGGGGCGATGATGCAGTACCCGCAGGGCACCAAGCACGGGCTCGCCGCCGGTGAAGCCGGCCGGCCCGCGAGCGCGGACTGGACCATCGACCAGGGCTGGGACAACTACACGCCTGAGGAGCACGCGACCTGGAAGCGGCTGTACGAGCGGCAGACGAAGCTGCTGCCGGATCGCGCGTGCGACGAGTTCGTCGCCGGCATGCGCGCGCTGCCGATCACCGCGGAGAAGATCCCGGACTTCCGGCGTCTGTCCGACGTCCTGATGCGCGCCACCGGCTGGCAGGTGGTCGCGGTGCCGGGCCTGGTGCCCGACGAGGTGTTTTTCGAGCACCTCGCCAACCGGCGCTTTCCCGCCGGGCAGTTCATCCGCAAACCGCAGCAGCTCGACTACCTGGAAGAGCCGGACGTCTTTCACGACGTCTTCGGCCACGTGCCGATGCTGATGAACCCCGTGATCGCCGATTACATCCAGGCGTACGGTGTGGGCGGCCTGCGCGCGCAAAGGCTCGGCGCGCTCGCGCAGCTCGCGCGCGTGTACTGGTACACGGTGGAGTTCGGGCTCGTCGAGCAGCACGGTGGCCTGCGCATCTATGGCTCCGGCATCGCCTCGTCGTTCGCCGAGAGCGTGTTCGCGATCAAAGATGCCTCGCCGAACCGTATCCGCTTCGACTTGCAGCGCGTGATGCGCACGCGCTACCGCATCGATGATTTCCAGGAGACGTACTTCGTGATCCGCGATCTGGACGAGCTGCTCGCGCTCGCACGCATCGACTTCGGCCCGATCTACGAGCAGGTCAAAGGCCTTCCGGAGTTCGAGCCGTGCGACGTGCTGCCGACCGACCAGGTGATCACGCGCGGCACCGGTGCCTATCACGCCGCGCGGCGCAAGGGGAGCTGAGATGGACTTTGCGAATCGCACTGTGATGGTGACCGGCGCCGCCGGCAATCTGGGGCGCGCGGTGGCCACGGCGTTCGCCGCCCGCGGCGCCGCGCTCGTGCTCGTCGACCGCAGCGATGAGCTGCTGCGCAAGGCGTTCGGCGGCGACGATGCGCGGCACATGCTCGCCGCGGCCGATCTGCTCGACGCCGCGCAGGTGGCGCAGGTCGTGCAGCGGGCGGTCGCGCGCTTCGGCCGCATCGACGTGCTCGCCAACCTCGCCGGCGGCTTTCGCATGGGCGAAGCGGTGCACGAGACGTCGGACGCGACCTGGAACTTCCTGATGGATCTGAACGCGCGCACGCTGCTTAACACGGTGCGCGCCGTGGTGCCGCAGATGCTCGGCGCGGGCGGCGGCCGGATCGTCAACGTCGGCGCCGCCGCGGCACAAAAAGGGGTGGCGCAGATGGGCGCCTACGTCGCGGCCAAGAGCGCGGTGATCCGTTTGACCGAGGCGATGGCCGCCGAGCTGCGCGAGAACAACATCAACGTCAACTGCGTGCTGCCGACGATCATCGATACGCCCGAGAACCGCGCCGCGATGCCCGACGCCGACCCCGGCCGCTGGGTCGCGCCCGAGGCGCTTGCCGACGTGATCGTCTTCCTCGCCTCCGACGCCGCGCGCGCGATCCACGGCGCGGCGGTGCCGGTCAGCGGCTTGAGCTGAGCGCCGATTGCCTGTCGTCCCGAGGGAACGTGAACGATCCCAAGCCCCGAACACTCGCGCACGGTTGCCGGGCAACGCGCCGCACGCTCGGCGGCTCGCTTCGTCCCGCGCCCGCCACGTTGCGGTTACCCGAAGACGTGGCTTGTTGCGACGACCGATTCGCTTTCAGGACCACAGCGCTGATCGGGTTGGCGCCAAAGACCACGAGAGCAGGTTCAAGCAAGCAACGCTGCGGTACGAAGAACAGAGCAGGCCCTCACGGGGGTTGTTTGGCGAAATCCACGGCTGGCAGCCCGTATTGCTCGATACCGGTTCATTTCAGCGACACCTTGCGCCCGTCGGGTTTGACGATTTGCAGAATCCTCAAGTCTTGAACCGGCCTTCCGGGAACACGCAGCGGTACTACATCACCAACTGCGGCCCCAAGGATTGCCTGCGCCAACGGAACACCCACGGGAATGATGCCGTGTCCGAAGTCACGCTGGTCTTCGCGAATTTGGACCGTCTGGCTGTCGTCCGGCTGGGACGCGGTTGCGTAGGTCACGGTGTCGCCCGCTTCGACGACCAAGTCCGCGACATCGGTTCCCTCATCGCGGACGAAGCCAGCAACTCCGTCCACCACTTCGGAAGAAAGCCCCACGGCGTCGGTCGCCGCGGCTTGCGCTTCCGCGGGCCCGTACTCAACATCGGTCACGTCTTCGGAAAAAGGAGTGCGTCTCGTCGCCTCAAGGAAAGAAAGCAGTCGCTGCCTCTGGGGCTCGGGGCTTCCGAACCAATCCGTCGACCATATGCGATAGATACGGTTCTTCCAGCCCAGACTCTCAAGAATCTCCTGACGGATCCGATCCCGGTCGCGGACGGATTTCCCCGTGTGGTAACTGGCGCCGTCGCACTCAATAGCTGCCATGAACACCTTTGGCCGTTCCGGATCCCGCACCGCCAGATCGATGCGAAAGCCTGCCACCCCGAGTTGAGGTACCACCTCGTACCCGGCGTGTTCGATCACCCGCTTCACGGCGGCCTCGAAATCGCTTTCCGTCGGCCCGCCGTTTGGCTCTGGTGCTGCCAGAATGCTGGATTGCGCGTAGTGAAGGTAGTCTGCGAGCGCGCGCGTGCCTCGCGGCGTGTTTGCGTCGACGACGATATCGCCGGGTTGCATCGAAGAGAACACGCGCACGGACTTTCGCGCGCGAGTGAACAACACGTTCAGTCGGCGCCAACCGTTCTCACGGCTGATAGGACCGAAGTTCTGGCGGACGGCCGTCGTGCCGGGCGCCGGTCCAAAGGTGGTCGAGATGAATATCGTGTCACGCTCGTCGCCTTGCACGTTCTCCAGGTTCTTGACGAACAGCGGAAGGCGCTCCTTTTCCCAGCGGATCTTGAAGGCTTCTGCCTCGGTGAAATCCTTGAACCGTTGCTCCAGCAGCTCTTCGATGAGGTCGCGCTGCTTGAGATTGAGCGTCACGATGCCCAGCGAATCGTCAGGGCGATGGAGAATGTGGTCTACAACGGCCTGCACGACCGCAAGGGCCTCGGGCTTGTTCATTTGGGCGTCGTAGACGCCGTTCTTGACGTAGTGGTACTTCACGCCCAGAGCCGCACTGCGGGCATAAGGCGACGGAAATACGATGAGTCTGTTGTCGTAGAAGTGCCGATTGGAAAATGCGATCAGCGACTCATGCCGAGACCGGTAGTGCCATCTCAGTCGGCGCACAGGCAAGTGCCCCATGCAGACGTCGAGGATGCTTTCTTGATCCACTGCGGCGAACGCGGTATCCCCATCGTCGTCAGCGGTGTCATAGCGGTCGAAGAAGCTCGTCGGCGGCAGCTGGTTCGGGTCACCCACCACAACGAGCTGCTGTCCACGTGCAATCGCGCCGATGGCCTCTTCCGGCTTCAGCTGGGACGCCTCATCCATCACGATGAGGTCGAAGTGCATCGCTCCAGGCTCAAGATACTGAGCCACCGACTGCGGACTCATCATGAAGCACGGCATCAGTTCCTGCACCGCCCGGGGAGCGCGCTTGAGCATTTGCCGAACCGCTACACGCGGCCGAGTTTGCGGCAACAAATGATTGATGAGCGCCATCTCCGTTTTCTCGTCTACCCGGGCGCTTGTCGAGCCCCCTGGGGGGGTCGCCCGAGCCGAAATTTCGTTAGCCAGCGCTCGGCCCCGTAACGAGATGATCTCTCGGTCCAACTTCGCAAAGTCGTTGCGAAGTGTGTCGAGTCTCGCGGCGCCGTACTGCCGGAATTCTGGACGCTGAAGATAGAGGCCGTGCGCCAGACTGTCGAAGATGCGGTATCGGACCGCGTCACCAGCGAGCTCTGGTGACAAAAGTCCGGCTTCCAGCGCGGAAACGATGTCACCAAGTCCTTCCTTCGTCGCCTCGTGTCGAAGATCGACGTACCGCGCCCATTCGGGCAACTGCGGTAGCGCCGCCCGGCACGCCTGCACCTGCCTTACCCAACTCGAAGCAAACGACGCGTCGCTGACATTTGCCCTTGCCCACTGCTCGATTTCAATGTCGGCCCACCGTTTTAGTTTGCCTTCTGTCCTCGCAACGTCGGACCACCGAAGAACAAGCGTGCCCGCGAGGTCGGTTACGCTGCCCAACGCCTTGGCAAGGTCTGCTCTAGTCAAGCGACGAATGACCGCGCCGGGAATCCGCGCGCCGGCCAGTTGGGCTGCATATTGTTTGGCCCGTTCGAGGGGTCTGAGGTCAGAGTCAGCGCCATTGAAGTAGGGCCCGAGCAACTCGGCCACACGCGCATCGTTCGCCGCCGCATTCAGCAGTTGCTCCGCGGCCATTCGCTGCCCGAGTGCCCGTTGAATCGACTCCAGCGTCGAGGTCGGCCGTGCCTGCTCGCCGACCGCACCAACACACTTGGAAAGCACATGGGCATGCTCCGCGAGCGCCGCTGCGAGCTGCGCGACCTGAACCTGATCGGCGCCGATCGTGCCGCCTTCCGGAGGCAGGACGTATGTGTCCACCGTATCCCGGATTTCGCTGACCAGATCCCGGCATTAGTTCATTTCGTCCCGGAACGCAGCAATTTCGGCAAGCACTGCCTCGGATACTTTGACGACGTCGAACAGGCGCGCCGGTATGTGCAGACGAGCCAGCTGCGCCCTAGACGAGACCAGCCATCGGACCAGCTGCTCAATCTGCGCGGTATCGGTTTTTTCGCCGTCAAACAGCGCTCCAAACACAAGCCTATATCGCGGGTGCGTGACGAACTTCTCCCGCTCCTGCAGGTGGCTCCTGAGCCGTTCAAGCTCAGCGCACCGCGCCGCTGCTTTGCAGCGCTTCGAGCTGCGGCTGAGCGAGCGATGCAGCCTTACAGCCCTGCGCCAGTCCGCCTGAAACACGCGATACCACGCGTCTCCCTGCCGCAATGTGCGGATGGCTCTCTCCAACTCATCGATGGGGACGCTGATGTCCAGGTACAGAATGCCTTCAAGCTCGCCTCGCTCGGCCGCGAGCCGATGCCGCTCGCGCTTTAGCTGTTCGGTAAGCACGATTGCTTCGTCGCCTGCCAGTAGCTCGCGCCGATACGAAAGCAGCGCCCTTGGTGCACCGGCGGCGATTTCGACGACGCTTGCCAGCACGAACACGTCGCGCAGGCAGCCCGCGAACGGCAGCCCGACGATGCCTGCTACGGCTTCGCAGGTACCGATCGCGGCCAGCAACCGCGCGGATGCTTCTCGCCACTCGCCGGCACGCGATCGCGCCTCCTCGATCGTCAGTTTGCTCAAGCCCCGTGACCCGGCTTCCCGGTAAGCCTCGCCGTATTTGGCCACAACGTCCGTATCGATTTGGACAGACGCATCGAAATGCAGCGCGACCTCCCGGTTGAGCTCCCTTGCTTTCTGGACCGAGGCGTCCCACGAGGAAATCGCGTCGAGCCGATCCCGAATGCCTTCTGATCCGAAGATGCGTTCAACCAGTGCTCCATCGACCCCTGTGGCATCTATTTTCCGTAGAAACTCGCATAACTTCTCCGAAACGTTCGCGTCCAGCGGCAAATCCGGCGCACCCATGTAATCGCGCAAGGTCTGCTGACTCTCTATGAGTGAAAGCAGGTTTCGATGAAGTTCAGCAAGCAACTCTCCGATCGCCAAGTCATCGCCAGGTGCATAACGCTCTGGAAAGAAACCCCACCACGGGTTGGATTCGTCGAACTGCCCAATCGCAGCAAGTTGCCGGCCGACAGACGCGCCCAACTGTGCCAACCGGTCCACGTCAGAGCGGGTAAACGAGCTGGCATTCTTGAATTCGAGCCTCGACACGGGAGCGGCTGCAGGCCCCAGGGCGAGCCGATGACGCACCGATGCCCACAAAATGTCATGAACCGTCAGGCCCATGGCATTGCCGATATGCGACTTCATGAGCTCCGCGTATTGCTTCAAGGTGCGCTTTTGCTGCTCCAAGGACTGCAACTTGCCTTGCAGGTTGGCCGGAGCGCGGGAGCTTCGGTTCAGGCGCCGTCGAATCTGGTCAAGCACTTTCTGCTTGCTCACCTTCGTCGCGTGCAGCTCCAGACAGAACTCGCCAAGGCCGGCCTGCTCAAGTCGTTGCTTGACCACTTCGAGCGCGGCCATTTTTTCCGAGACAAAGAGGACTTTCTTGCCGCGCTGCATCGCAGCGGCAACAAGGTTCGTGATCGTCTGCGATTTACCTGTGCCCGGCGGGCCCTCCACCACGATGTTCTTGCCGGCGAGCGCGTCGATTAGCGCGGAGTGCTGTGAACTGTCGGCGTCGGCGATGAGCGGGAGATCGTCTTCGGGATGATCGTCCCGCTCGTCGTTGACCGCGCCTTCGGGGCCGTCCGGTCGCGCACGACCTTCAAATACCATTCGCACGACGTCGTGATCCAGCAGCCGGTTGGTTCCATCGCGGCCTTGCGGCCAGCGACGCGGGTCCAAGTCGCTGACAAGAAGCATCTTTCCGAACGACAATGGGGCCAGCGTCAGAAAACGACGCACGGCCCACCCGGGTTTGTGCTCTACCGCCCGAGCTACTTCACGGAGGTGTTGCTCGACCGAGGTGTCCCCATTCGCATTGAACTGCGGCAACTGCAGCACGAAGTCCTGACTGAGCTTCTCCCGCAACGACAGGTTGTCGATGATGTCCTCTCCGCTGAAACTCAACTCGTAGCGGTACGTGCGGGTCCCCAGGTCCAGGTTTCCTCTCATCAGCGTCGCCGGAACCGCCACGAGTGGGGCCAAAAGCCTCTTTTCCGAATCCTCGCTCTCCGTGTACTCGAGAAACCCGAAAATCAGGTGCAGCAAATTGCTTCCGGTCTCCTCGATAGCGGTACGCGCCTCGCTCGCCACCCTGCGCATCACGCGCTCGAGATCACCCGGGTAGAACAACGCTCGCAGCCCGGGCGCTTGTTCAGCTTGGGTGGTTTCATCGAATTGGATTGGAAACCCGATGCGGCGTGCAAAGTCCTCCGCCCGCGGTTTGCGCGGCGGTCCGTCGGCTGGGCGGTCGTAATCGATCGGCTTCGGTTCGGGCACCGGCAAGAACGAGAGACTCTGCCCGCCGACGAGCTTTTCGTAGGTTGCCTGGAGCGCTGGTCCGACAATTCGAACGGTGCGCCCGGCGCTGTGCCGAAAGTTCAGAAGCCGATTGCGGGTGGTGAGATCCAGCAGCCGCAGTCGGAGCCGCTGCAGCCCCTCAGCGATGTCAACACGGCTGCCGAAGATGTCGTCGGCAGCACCTCCTCCCTGCTCGATGACCGCCACGTTCTGCCGAGTGCGCGTCGACTGTTCAGGCATTTCTCATCGAAGAAGGAGCCGCAATCAACAGGCAAGCTCGGCCTCTCGGATCGCGGAGATCGCTTCGCCCGCATCAGAGCGCGGCCGTCGCACGCACGCTTGTTGTCGGAACGCCGTCAATGAACAACGTATCGGGATCGAAATCAATGCCATCGGGCCAACTCGCGGTCCCGCCAGCGGCCTTCACCTTCCGAAAGAACCCCGGATCTCGCAGGCGCCGGAAGGCCGGATAGTCGAAGTACGGCCGCATGTCGAATTGCCTCGACTCGCCGTTTGCAAAGGTGACAAGCAGCGTGTGATCGTCCAGTGCACGTACTACGGTAACTCTCGGGTTCATGCCTCGCTCCTACTTCAGCGGCTCGATTTTGAAGATTTCCTCACCCCGAACGGCCAATGCCCAGTCCGCCAGCAATTCCTCCCTGCGCAACTCGACCCACGCCTCGACCAGACGCCGCTGGCGCCGCGGCAGTTCGCCGTCCAACAAGTCGCCAGACTCAATCGCGAAGACCGCTTCGAACTCCGCGTACCTCGCATGCACATGCGGCAGGCTGTGGTGCTTCGTGTCGAGCCAGTACATGTAGATCAAAATGCCATAGAAGCTGCTGATCAAAGGCATCGCATCGCTTCCGCCGCAAGCATCGCCAGTCGGACTTCGCGTTCCAACTAAGTTTAGCCGCGGCGCCGCCGATCTGCTCGACGCCGCGCAGGTGGCGCAGGTCGTGCAGCGGGCGGTCGCGCGCTTCGGCCGCATCGACGTGCTCGCCAACCTCGCCGGCGGCTTTCGCATGGGCGAAGCGGTGCACGAGACGTCGGACGCGACCTGGAACTTCCTGATGGATCTGAACGCGCGCACGCTGCTTAACACGGTGCGCGCCGTGGTGCCGCAGATGCTCGGCGCGGGCGGCGGCCGGATCGTCAACGTCGGCGCCGCCGCGGCACAAAAAGGGGTGGCGCAGATGGGCGCCTACGTCGCGGCCAAGAGCGCGGTGATCCGTTTGACCGAGGCGATGGCCGCCGAGCTGCGCGAGAACAACATCAACGTCAACTGCGTGCTGCCGACGATCATCGATACGCCCGAGAACCGCGCCGCGATGCCCGACGCCGACCCCGGCCGCTGGGTCGCGCCCGAGGCGCTTGCCGACGTGATCGTCTTCCTCGCCTCCGACGCCGCGCGCGCGATCCACGGCGCGGCGGTGCCGGTCAGCGGCTTGAGCTGACGCCGACGCGGCCCGTTGCGGTGCTGGGCATCGGAACGTCGAGCCTCAACACAAGGCCGTCGTTTTC
The DNA here is from genome assembly GCA_964539745.1 of uncultured Burkholderiaceae bacterium. Lineage (GTDB taxonomy): Bacteria > Pseudomonadota > Gammaproteobacteria > Burkholderiales > Burkholderiaceae_F > DSNY01. The sequence goes on from CAZIJU010000047.1 coordinate 23,292, forward strand.
CCTCGGTTCGGCGCAGCCTCGACGACGGCCGACAGGCCGTGCCGTTTGCCCGGTCGTCGCGCCCCGCCCGGCATCGTTGCTGCGATGCGCTAAAGTCCGTGCCGATCCAACCCTCGCAACGCCAGCAAACAACCCTATGACCGTTTACAACTTCAGCGCCGGACCCGCGGTGCTGCCGAAGGAAGTCCTGCAACGCGCCGCCGCCGAGATGCTCGACTGGCACGGCAGCGGCATGAGCGTGATGGAGATGAGCCATCGCGGCCCGGAGTTCATCTCGATCGCGGAGAAAGCCGAAGCCGATCTGCGCACGCTGCTGGCGATCCCGGCCGACTACGAGGTGCTGTTCCTGCAGGGCGGCGCGATCGGCGAAAACGCCTTCGTGCCGATGAACCTGCTCGGCGACAGGAAGGTGATCGACTTCGTCAACACCGGGGAGTGGTCGAAGAAGTCGATCAAGGAAGCGAAGAAATACGCGCAGGTCAACGTCGCCGCCTCGAGCGAGGACAAGAACTTCACCTACGTGCCGGCGCGCGAGACATGGAAGCTCACGCCCGATGCCGCGTACGTGCACATCTGCAGCAACGAGACGATCGGCGGCATCGAGTATCACTGGACACCCGACGTGGGCGACGTGCCGCTGGTGGCGGACATGTCCTCGCACATCCTGTCGCGGCCGCTGGACGTCCGCAAGTACGGCGTCATTTACGCCGGCGCGCAAAAAAACGCCGGCTGTGCGGGACTCACGATCGTGATCGTGCGCAAGGATCTGCTCGATCGCGCACTGCCGATCACGCCTTCGGCCTTCCACTGGAAGGAGCAGGCCGAAGCCGACTCGATGCTCAACACGCCGCCCACGTACTCGATCTACATCGCCGGGCTGGTATTCGAATGGCTGCTCGCGCAGGGCGGGCTCGCGGCGATCGAGAAGCGAAACATCGAGAAGGCGAAGATGCTGTACGATTATCTGGATTCGACCTCGTTTTACGTCAACCCGGTGCGGCGCGAGGACCGCTCGCGCATGAACGTGCCGTTCAGGCTGCGCGACGAGAAGTTCGACGGCGCCTTTCTGAAAGGCGCCGAGGCGCGCGGGCTGCTGCAACTGAAGGGCCACCGCTCGGTCGGCGGCATGCGCGCCTCGATCTACAACGCGATGCCGATCGAAGGCGTGCGCGCGCTCGTCGACTACATGCGCGAGTTCGAGCGCAAACACGGCTGAAGTCCCTGTCCCCGCCCGGTCCGCCAAGGGACCGGGGCATCCAAGCATGGTCAAGTATCAGATCCTCGTTCTAAACAACATCTCCAGCCACGGTCTGGCGCGCTTCCCGTCCGACCGCTACGCGGTGTCGAAGCACGTGGAGCGCCCGGACGCCATCCTGCTGCGTTCGGCGGACCTGCATGCGATGCCGATTCCGCCCACCGTCAAGGCGATCGGCCGCGCCGGCGCCGGCACCAACAACATCCCGGTGGCGGAGATGTCGCGCCGCGGCGTACCGGTGTTCAACGCCCCGGGCGCGAACGCCAACGCGGTCAAGGAGTTGGTGCTCGCGGCACTGCTGATCGGCGCGCGCAATCTCGTTGCCGCGCTGCGCTACGTCGCTGAGCTTGCGCCCGAGGCGAAAGACTTCGAGGCGCGTGTCGAGGAGGGCAAGAAGCAGTTCGCGGGCATCGAGCTGCCCCACCGCACGCTGGGCGTGATCGGATTGGGGGCGATCGGCGGCCTCGTGGCGGAAACCGCGATCAAGCTCGGCATGAAGGTCGTCGGCTTCGATCCGGAGATCACGGTCGATGCCGCGTGGCGGCTGCACTCCGGCGTGCGCAAGGCCAACTCGATCGAGGATCTGCTCAAGCACGCGGATTTCGTCACGCTGCACGTGCCGCTTGTGCCCGCCACGCGCCACCTGATCGACACCGGGCGGCTGGCTGTGATGAAACCGGGCGCGGTGCTGCTGAACTTCGCCCGCGACGAGGTGGTCGACGAGGACGCCGTGGTTCACGCGCTGCGCGAACGCAAGCTGAAGGCGTACCTGTGCGACTTTCCTTCGCCGAAGCTCGCGAACGTGCCCGGCGCGATCGCGTTCCCGCACCTGGGCGCTTCCACGGCCGAGGCGGAGGAGAACTGTGCGGTGATGGTCGTCGATCAGGTGCGCGACTTCCTCGAAAACGGAAATATCGTCAATTCGGTCAACTTCCCGAGCGTGGAGATGCCGCGCGAGTCGGCCTGGCGCGTGGGGGTGGCCAACGCCAACGTCCCCAACATGCTGGGACAGATCTCCACCGCGATGGCGAAAGCGGGCCTGAACATCCACAACATGATCAACAAAAGCCGCGGCGAGATGGCGTACACGCTGGTCGACGTCGACAGCCCGGTCGAGCAGAGCGTGATCGACGCGATCGCCGCGATCGACGGCGTGCTGTCGGTGCGCTCGATCCCTGCGCAGGCGGAGTGAGACGATGCGCGTGTTCCAGATCCAGGACGACTGGGGTCTCGATCACTTGCAACTGGCCACCCGCCCCGACCCGAGACCGGGGCCGGGCCAGGTGCTGCTGAAGATGAAAGCGGCCTCGCTCAATTACCGCGACCTCGTGGTGCCGAACCGCGGCTACGGCTCGTTCACCGGCGAGTTGCCGCTGATTCCGATCTCCGACGGCGTGGGCGAAGTGGTCGAGGTCGGCGCCGGCGTGACGCGGGTGAAGGCCGGCGACCGCGTCTGCCCTTGCTTTCATCAAGGCTGGATCGCTGGCGAGCCGGACCTGCAGCGCCTGACGCAAACGCTCGGCGGGCCGATCGACGGCGCGATGGCCGAGTACATGTGCCTGTCCGAGCAGGGCGTGGTCAAGGCGCCCGCGCATCTATCGGACGAGGAGGCGGCCACCCTGCCCTGCGCGGCGCTCACCGCATGGAGCGCGCTGGTCACGTACGAAGACCTGCGTCCCGGCTCGCGCGTGCTGGTGCAGGGCACCGGCGGCGTGGCGCTGTTCGCGCTGCAGTTCGCGAAGCTGATCGGCGCGCACGTGACGGTGATCTCTTCCAGCGACGACAAGCTCGCGCGCGCCAAACAGCTCGGCGCCGACGCCGGCATCAATTACGTGGCCACGCCCGAGTGGTCGAAACCGGCGCGGGAGCTGACCGGCGGGCGCGGCTTCGATCACATCGTCGAACTGGGCGGCGAAAAGACGCTGCCGCAGTCGCTGCGCGCGATCCGCCCCGGCGGCACGATCTCGATGA